>SLGU01000009.1 GCA_007136525.1 Desulfobacteraceae bacterium
CCCGCGAGCACCGTATTCTTGGAAAAATCTGCAGCAGGATGGGCAACAATAAAATCACCGTCGATATTAAAAACCGGGTCATGAGAGGGGGCGGGGTTGAGATCATCGGCCCGAAAGGCCCGCCCCGGAAAAACCGGGTGATCCGGATCATTACCGATACGGATATTGACGCGGCAGCAGCCCAGCCCAATACGAAAGCCGCCCTGGTGCTTGAAAAGCCGGATGCATGCACACCCGGCGACATCGTCCGGCAAGCAACGAGATGACACAATGACGGTATACTCAATTTCCGGTCTTGAAATCGAACCTGAAAAACAGGGCGCAGATCACTACCTGAAAATCAGCTATCCCATGCGTTACGGCCAGTTCGGGGAAATACGAACCAAAGACCATGTCTTCGGGTTCAACCGCAACGGCGAAATCAAAACCATCCAGGGGCGATCCGGCGGATGGCTGGAAACGGCGGAGTGGCTCAAACGAACGGCGGGAAACGACTGGGCCTACTTTTCAGCGGGGGGCTACAACGGGGCCTATAACTACACCGGGGAGTACTATGTCCCCTGCCTGGAATACCAGACCAATACGATTTTCGGGCACGGAAAACTTAACAGCCGCGAAGCCCTCAACGCATTTTATGCATGGCACGAACTCCTGGAAAAACTCGAAACGCTTGCATATGATGACCTCCCGGAACCGGCGGCCCGTTTCATCGGGCAAGTACGTTCCATGCCACCGGCGGTATTAGAACAACGGGGAAGGGAATTCCACGACATCATCGGCGGACCGGTCTCAGTCCTACCCCCGGATACACGGCACGTGGAGTATGACGTCATCCCGGTCATCATCGCGGACGGGTGCCTTTACAACTGCGGGTTCTGCCGGGTAAAATCCGGGGCCGGGTTCAAGGCCCGCCCCCGCGACAACATTCTGGACCAACTGAATGCCCTGAAACGGTTTTACGGCAAAGACCTGGTCAACTACAACTCGGTATTTCTCGGGGCGCACGATGCACTTTTTGCCGGGGGGGACACCTTTTTGTTTGCGGCCGAGAAGGCCTATGAGATACTTGAAATCGAAAGGTCGGCGATGAAGCAGCCCCGGCTTTTCATGTTCGGCAGTGCTGATGCGATAATGCGCACCGAAGACCCCGTTTTTACCCTGCTGAACGGCCTTCCCTTTCTGACCCACATCAATATCGGGCTGGAATCGGGCGACCCGGAAACACTGGCATTCCTGAAAAAGCCCTTGGGCACAAAAAAAGTAAACGATGCGTTCGGCCGCATGCTGGACATCAACCGGCGCTTCGCCAATATCGAGATCAGCGCCAATTTCGTCGTCGGGGACGGCCTGCCGGATTCACACCTCCCTTCGATCATATCCCTTACGCGAAACCGGATGGACCATTTCTACCCCAAGGGGGACATATACCTTTCCCCCCTGGAAAATATCGGCTCAAAAGAACACCTGCTTGCCGGCTTCAACCAGTTCAAGATCCTTTGCCGGCTCCCGGCCTACCTGTACCTGATCCAGCGGCTGTAGCGGCTTTATGACAGCCATTCCCGGTGCACAGTTGGCGTCGAATGGGTACCGCTTCCCTGGAACGATCCGGGACAATCAAAATCGAAATCGAAATCGAAATCGAAATCGGGATCGAAATCGGGATCGAACTCGAACTCGAACTCGAACTCGAACTCGAAATAAAATAACATACACTGCCCGGAATCAAGGGCTTTTCACGATTTATTCAAACTTCTCAGCCTTTCCAGGGCTTTTTCAAGCATGCCATCCACTTTTTCGCTGACGGCTGCCGCGTCTTCAATAAGCCCGCTGATTTCCGCCATATTTTCAGACGCGGCCCTTTCCGCCCAGCTCCGGTAGGTCTGCACATGGTCCCGGTTGTGCTTTATCCAGTGCGTAAGCAATTTCTCCATTTTCTGGTCAAACGTCATTTCAGATGCCTTGTCATGGCCGTGGTCATGGCCCTGATGACGGTGGTGATGGTCATGGTGGTCTTCATGGTCGTGCTTGTGCGCCATATGGATACGCCTCCTTTACTGTTTATTTTTGTATTCCCCTGCTGTTTGGTCTATTCCTGCACCTTGCGGCAAGCCGCGCGATAACAGCGGCGTGCGCACAGGCGGCACCCCGGTGGCGCTGCACCGCATGACGGGCCCGCGCACCCATGGATTGCAGTTCCTCCGGATCGGCAAACAGCCGTATCACCGTTTCAGCAAGGTCTCCGGGGCCGGAAACGGTTATGCCGGCATTTTCCGACGCCAGGATGGCCTTTGCATCAAGAAAATCATCCATGGACGGGCCATAAATGACCGGCTTTCCCCATACTGCCGGCTCCAACGGGTTCTGCCCCCCAAGGGGTACCAGGCTGGCACCGCAAAAGACAACGGTTCCAACACTGTACACCGCAAACAAATCCCCGAAGGTATCGATGACCACGACCGGTGCGGTCCGCCGGGCATCTTCCCTGCCGATCCGGGTTCTCAACTGGTATGCCAGCCCCCGGCTGCTGATCACCCGGCAAATTTGGGGGACCCTTTCCAGGTGCCGGGGGGCAATGATCAGGATAGTTTCGGGGAAACGGCGGCAGATGTCCCGGTACGCATCAAGGATCATTTCTTCTTCACCCTGGCGCGTACTGCCGGCAACCATGACGCGGTCGGATGGCCTGACATCCAGAATCCGCCGCATCTTATCTTCCGTATCCGCATCAACGCCCGAAGCGATGCGGTCATACTTGGCGTTGCCATTGATCACTACGCGTTCGGGAATTGCGCCCATGGACAGGATACGATGGGCATCGTCTTCAAGGATCATGCTGAAGGCGTCGACATTTTCCAGGACCTGCCGGATCAGCGGCCGGAGCGTGCGGTACCCGTCAATGGAGCGGACAGAGATCCGGCCGTTGACAAGCGCTGTGGCAATACCCTTCCGGCGGGCCTCGAAGAGCCAGGCGGGCCATATTTCGGTTTCAAGAAAGACCATGACATCGGGCCTGACCCTGGCAAGGGCATTCTTGACGGCAAAAACCCAATCAACCGGCGCGTATATCACCGGTATGTCATCAGGGAAAAGTTCATGTGCCAGGCTGCGGCCATGGGTCGTCGTTGTTGAAACGATAACCGAGCAGGCGGGCATCTGTTTTTTCAACGCCCTGATAACGGCTTCCGCCACCTTGACCTCTCCCAGCGAAACCGCGTGAATCCATATCCGGGGGCAATCAGTAAGGGGCAAAAGCCGCCCTTTGGGAATAAAGCCAAACCGTTCCGAGAGATAAGGCGCATATCGGCCGGTCACTCCGACATACAACAGGAGATAAGGAAGCAGAAGCAGAAAAAAGAACGTCGTAATGAAAAGATAAACAGCATATAACAGGGTCATGATTGATCCGTGAAAAACGCGCATCCACAATTCCCACCAAGAATCCCCGGCAGCCTATCGTGTCACCATAACCCCATTTCAGGCCGCAATCAAACAGTTTGTTTTCGGAGGGATGGATGCCTTTCGGGTCAA
>SLGU01000286.1 GCA_007136525.1 Desulfobacteraceae bacterium
CTGAAGAAGCACATGCGCGCCCAGGCCATTGCCGAGGAAAACGGCCTGAACTGCGTCTATATCGCCGATTCCGGCGGCGCGTTTCTGCCCATGCAGGTGGATGTCTTCCCTGACGACGGGCATTTCGGTTCCATGTTTTACAACATGGCCCGCATGTCTGCCAAGGGATTGAAGCAGATCACCATGAGCACGGGCGGCAATACCGCCGGCGGGGCCTACATCGTTTTCATGGCCTGTCAGTCGGTCATGATCGACAGGATGTCCTATTCATTTCTCGGCGGTCCCCCCCTGGTAAAAATGGCTACGGGCGAGGAGATCTCCGCCGAAGACCTGGGGGGCGCTAAAGTGCACACCCATATTTCCGGTGGGGCCGATCATTTCTGCCGGGACCAGGACGAGGCCATTGACCGGGTAAGAGACATCCTTTCTCTGGAGCCACCCCAGGCCATCCACCTGCACCGTTACGAACCGCGTCCGTCCATATACCCAATCGACCGCCTCTACGATGTCCTGCCCACGACCGGCAGCCAGGCCATCGACGCCCACGCCATCATTGAGACCATCGCGGATGACGGGGCTTTTTCCGAATACAAAAAGCATTATGCCCCCGGGCGGGGGGACAACCTGGTGACCGGCAAGATCCGGCTCCGGGGTTTTCCCGCCGGCATTGTCGCGTCCAACAAAATCGGCGTTATTTTCGAGGAAGCCGCCCGCAAGGCAGCTGAATGGATCGTCCGGTGCAGCCATGAGAAAATACCTTTGATATTCCTGCAGGGGTCGCCGGGATACATGGTGGGCTCCGACGCGGAGCATGGCGGCATCGGCAAGTACGGCGCGGACATGGTCCGCGCGGTGTCCTGCGCCCAGGTGCCCCGCATCCAGCTCGTGATCGGGCAGGACAACGGCGCGGCCAATTATGGGATGTGCGGCAGGGCCTACAAGCCCAAGTTCCTTTTCCACACCATGCGGAGCCGCACGTCGGTCATGAGCGGAAAGAGTGCGGGGGGCGTTATGCTGTCAATAGAGGAGCGGAAACGGCAGGCTTCGGGTGACCCCATGACTGACGAAGAGCGCAGTCGGTTTTACGAAAAAATGGTGGAGAAATATGACGGCGAGGCGCACCCGTTTTACTGCGGGGCCCGACTGCTCAGCGACCGGGTGCTGAAATTCACCGAGATCCGGGCGTGGCTGGCCATGGCCCTGGAGGTCAGCCATATCCGGCCCGTTGGCGAACCGGCATTCGGCAACTTCCGGTTTTAAGTATTTTTATTACAAAAACATTATTTCTATATAAATCTTAATATTAAGTTGTAAATAGCAATATAGTGCTTTAAACTTTTAACTTGAAAAGGAGCAATCAATGAGCAAACTGAATTATCCAAAAAAGGTCGTCATCGGTGACATCACTGTCAGGGACGGTTTTCAGCACGAGGAAATCTTCGTGCCGACCCGGGCCAAGCTCTGGGTGCTCGAGGAGCTGATCCTTTCCGGCATCAGGCGCCTGGAAGTGACCAATTTCGGTAATCCGACACGGATGGTACAGTTTTCGGATGCCGATGATCTCTACAAGATGCTGTTCAAGAGCAGGCGCGTCGCGCACCTGCTCGACCAGGTGGAAACCACCTCCATCACTATCCGTGAGCAGGCGGTCGACCGGGCCATAGAGGCTCGAAAAAACGGCCACGGGCCGGATCGCATCCTTTTCATGGTCTCAACGTCCGAATCGCATCACCGGACCAATTCCGGCACATCCCTTGAGGAATACTGGAAGATGTGCGAAAAATACATCCCCAAGGCCCATGATGCGGGCATGAAGGTGTGCGGCACGGTGAGCACCATATGGGGCTGCCCCCTCGAAGGCCCGACCGAGATGCGAAAGGCCCTGGAATTCACCCGGCGCTGGCTGGACATCGGCGCTGACGACATCGAGCATGCCGACCATGACGGTTCGGCTGCGCCCAACCGGGTATATGATTACTTTTCCATGGTTTTGGATGAAATTCCGGATACATCCCTGCACATTGCCCATTTTCATGTCACCCGCGGGTGGGGCCTTGCCAACGTGCTGGCAGCGCTGCATGCCGGAATCACCCACTACGAGTCGACCCTTGGCGGCCTCGGCGGTCAGCCCGCCAATTTCGTCGATCGCGTACCCACCGGCGGCACCGGGGAGTATTACTACAAGGACCCGACCATTACCGGCCTCGTATCGACTGAGGACATGGTCGTGATGATGGATGAGATGGAAATCGATACGGGCCTGGATGTCGACCGGCTTCTTGCCACGGGAAAAATGGTTGAAAAGATCCTGGGCCGCAGGCTGCGATCGGAAAGCGTTCATTCCGGCAGGATACCCAAGGAACTCACCGGCAGAAAATAATAAGGAGGGGAATCATGGCCGATATACTCTGGCAGCCGTCTGAGAAACAAGTCCAGGACACCAATATGTTCCACTTTATCACGTTCGTCAATGAGCGATACGGACTGGATATCGGCGGATATGACGACCTCTACAAATGGTCGATTGAACGGATTCCTGATTTCTGGGCAGCCGTGTGGGACTTTATCGGTGTTGTCGCTTCGGCGCCCTATGAGACGGTGGTAGATGACCTTTCGAAAATGCCAGGGGCCCGGTGGTTCGAGGGTGCGCGCCTGAATTTTGCAGAAAACCTCCTTCGGTTCAGGGATGATGAAGTGGCCATTGTGTCAAGGGGAGAAAACCGGAAGCCGGTGTCCCTGACATATGCGGCCCTTTACAAGGAGGTTGCCGCTGTGGCTGCCGCGCTCAGGGATGCCGGCGTCAAGAAGGGCGACCGGGTGGCCGGTTTCATGCCAAATATCCCCGAGGCGGTCATTGCCATGCTGGCAGCGACCAGCATAGGGGCGACCTGGTCTTCCTGTTCACCGGATTTCGGCATCAAATCCATACTGGACCGCTTCGGGCAGATCGAACCGACGGTTTTATTCGCAGCGGACGGGTATTCGTTCAAGGGCAGGCCTGTGGACTGCCTTGAACGAATCACCCAGATCGAACAGCATATTGTTTCGATCAAAAAAATCGTTATTGTTCCCTATGCCGCTGAAGCGCCCGACATTTCGGGGGTATCCAAGGCTGTTCTCTACGATGCGTTCAAACAGGATGAATCGGCTGGGAAGATCGAATTCACGCAGCTTCCGGCGGACCACCCCCAATATATCATGTATTCTTCAGGGACAACGGGCCTGCCTAAGTGCATGGTCCAAAGCGCAGGCGGCATCCTGCTCAACCAGCTAAAAGAACTGTTGCTGCATACCAATCTGAACCGCAGCGATGTGATTTTTTATTTTACCACATGCGGCTGGATGATGTGGAACTGGCTTGTGGCATCCCTTGCCACAGGGGCTACCATTGTTCTTTACGAGGGAAATCCCTTTTACCCGGATGAAAAGACGCTCTGGCGGATGGCCGAAGAGGAAGGGATAACCGTATTCGGCACCAGTGCGGGTTACCTCGGGGCATTGAAAAACACCGGCTTCCGCCCGGGTGA
>SLGU01000325.1 GCA_007136525.1 Desulfobacteraceae bacterium
AACCGCCCGGTTGAAGCAGCGATGGCATTTTTATCAGGACTGCATAACCGAATGGCAGGCATAGAGCCGTTTTTCCGTGTTCATGCGGGCGTGTTGATGGCCGTTACAGCCATGCTTCTTGCGTTTCTATTTTATCTTGACCCATAACGGTTGCAGGCGCCAATGCGTCCTTTTCCCAAATTTTGGCGCTTCCCGTTGCCCGGTGTGATTCTGGTTGAATAAATTCTGTAAAACCGATACACAGGGTTGACATTAACGCACAAAGGAAGCCCTTATAGATATGGAAGAAATTGAAAACACCCGGAAAGTCGAAGGGGTCGAGCTCACCCGGATCGACCTGGACGGCAGGGAAATCGTGCTCGTGGGAACCGCCCATGTATCCAAAGAAAGCGCTGACCTGGTGGAAAGGGTTATTGCAGATGAAAAGCCCGACACCGTCTGCGTTGAACTGTGCGCTTCCCGCCACCACGCCATTCGCAGCAGCGCCGCCTGGCGGGACATGGACATTTTCAAGGTGATCCGGGAGAAGAAGGCTTTTCTGCTTTTGGCCAACCTGATGCTGACGGCGTTTCAAAAGCGGATCGGCGCAAAACTGGGGGTGCGCCCCGGGGAGGAAATGATTCGTGCCCTTGATGCGGGAGAACGGGCCGGCGCGAAGATTTGCCTGGCGGACAGGGATGTGGCCGTTACATTGTCCCGCACGTGGCGGACAACCGGGTTTTTTAACAAGATCAAATTGTTTGCCCAGTTGCTGATGTCCATGGGAAGCGTTGACGATATCGATGAAAAAGATATCGAGCGGATGAAAAAAGAAGACATCCTTGAGAGCCTGCTTGCTGAGCTTGAAACCTCTCACCCGTCCATCCGGAAGATCCTGATCGATGAGCGGGACCAGTACCTGGCGTACAAAATCCGAAACGCGGCTGCCGGAAAAACGGTCGCTGTTGTGGGTGCGGGCCATGTCCCGGGCATCCGGCGTTACATTTACGAAACTGAATCTATTGATATGGCCGACCTGGAGACGGTTCCGCCCAAGGGGTGGACGGGCGGAATGCTGAAATGGATCATCCCGGCGGTCATTATCGCCGTTTTTATCGCCGGATTTTTTTATGGCGGCCGGGAGGTCGGCGGGGAGATGCTTGTCCTGTGGGTTTCGGCCAATGCTTTTTTTGCCGGCCTCGGTGCGCTGTTGGCATTTTGCCATCCGGTGACCTTTTTTTCGGCCATTGTGGCCGCGCCGCTGACGTCTTTGAACCCCATGCTGGCCGCCGGGTGGATCGCCGGGTTGGTTGAGGCCACTATGCGCAAACCCAAGGTCAGCGACCTGGAGGATTTACCGGAGGATATCCTCTCGGTCAGGGGGTTCTGGAAAAACAAGGTGACCCGGATATTGCTGGTCGTGGTTTTCGCCAATCTCGGCAGTTCCATCGGCACGTTCGTGGCCCTTCCGCTCATGATCCGGGTCCTTGGCACTGCAGGATAAGCGTCTTTCAGGCGGGTTCTACGATTTTTACAACGGTTCGGGATAAAATTTCGCCGTTTGCCCGGGTGTGTGTCATTTTCACGGTTTTAAGGCGGTTTTCGGCGAACAGCCGGATGCATTCCGGGTAAAGCTGCCATTCCTGCTCAAGGCCCTTTTTTTTGACGATATCCAGGGTGTCCCCGTCGTCTATGGGAAAACAGCGCTGTCCGATAACGGGTCCGGAGTCCTCCCCGTAATCAACGAAATGCACCGTGCATCCCCCCACCTTGCATCCATAGCGAAAGGTGTCGCCATAGCCGTCCGTACCGGGAAAGGCGGGCAGCAGGGCGGGATGAATGTTCATGATCCTGGGGTTGGCAGGGTCCGTGTTGACGCGGTCGATGAAATAGGGTGTGAGGTTCCGCATGAAGCCGGCCAAAACCAGCAGGTCGAAGGGATAAGGGGTCATCGCTTTCAGCAGTTCGGCTTCCGCAATGCTCCGGGTCGCCAGAAAGGAGCGGAGTTTGGGCATGTCCGAATGGCTTACGATGGACTGACGGGCCGATAACGCTTCAGGGTCGAAGTCGGGTGGCAGTGTCATGCGGTTTTCCCGGTCTGAGCCGGCCTTGAATTGCCGTATGATTTCGGTATAATTCACCACAAAGGTCGGGATGCCCGCATTTTTCGCCTTTTCAAGGCCTTTTGCCGCCGGGTTGTCCGCGCCCGTAAAGACGATGCGGCCGTTTATTTCGCCCCTGCCGCATGCACCCATGATGGCGTCGAGGTTGCTGCCGGTGCCGCTGATCAGCGCACCGATGCGGATCGGTTTTTTCATAGGATGTCGACCTTGTTTTCTTGGGGGTTGATATTGCCGGAAATATAGAAAATCCTGTCTGTTTTGTCAATGCGGGGGTTGAACGGCAGGTGTAAACAGGGCGAGGACAACCCCAAAGGGGAAAAACATGCCGGGCTGATCAGGCGGTATTCGAAACATAAAAGGATGGATACATATGAAGGAAATGGATCGGCTTGTCAACGTGATGGAGCGGCTGCGCGGGCCGGGGGGGTGTCCATGGGATGCCGCCCAGAGTCATAAGAGCATGGTGAAAGGGCTGATTGAAGAGGCCTATGAGCTTGCGGAGGCCATTGAAGAAGAGGATGCTGAAGAAATGATGGAGGAGTTGGGCGACGTGCTGCTCCAGGTCGTTTTTCACAGCATCATTGCAGCCGAAGCGGGCGCCTTTACCTTCAGCGAGGTTGCGGATTGCCTGGCTGACAAGCTCATCTACCGGCATCCCCATGTTTTCGGCGAAAAACGGGTGGACAGTGCAGACGAGGTGATCGTCAACTGGGAGGCCCTGAAACGGAAGGAAAACGGCAAGATGAACAGGGACTCGCTCTTGTCGGGCATCCCGAGAACCCTTCCGGCGCTTTTGTACGCCCTTAAAATCCAGTCTGCCGCAAGCCGGGCGGGCTTTGACTGGGACAGTGCCCTTGGTGTCATCGACAAGATCCGGGAGGAGATCGAAGAGTTGACAGAGGCCGCATCCGGGAATGCCGTCGAACGGATCGAAGACGAACTCGGTGATCTGTTGTTTTCCGTGGTCAACCTGGCCCGAATGTACAAAGTGGACCCCGAGGCGGCGCTCAGGCGGACCAACCGGAAGTTTCAGGCGCGGTTTGCCGAGATCGAAAAAGCGGCCCGCAAAAGGGGTGTTTCGGTTTCAGAGATGTCCATGGATGAAAAGGAGCGGGTGTGGCAGGCGGCCAAATCCCGGGATTGAGTGGGCGTCTTGTCAGGCCACCAGCACCAGGCCCATGAGCATGCCTCTTTTCACGGATTGGGGTTCGCACAACGCCCCAATGGGATAGACCTGCCAGCCGGATTTGGCTGCGAGTTTAAATGCGTCGATGCCGGCGCTTTCCATTGAAGGAGCGCTCATCTCCGGGTTTCTGCACTCGCCGTCGCCGTTGAGCCGCTGGCAGCCCGACTTCCAGAAACAGAGCACATCCTTGCAGTTGCTTGCGGAAAACCCTTCGGTCCGGTTGAAACCGATTTGGATC
>SLGU01000088.1 GCA_007136525.1 Desulfobacteraceae bacterium
ATATACCTATGCATTGGAAGGGATTCACCTCGAGGAGGCGGAATCGCTCATCCGCCGTGCCCTTGAAATAAAGCCCGACAGCGGCTATATCCTTGACTCCATGGGTTGGGTGTATTTTAAAAAGGGGGATATCGAAAGAGCGGTGTCATACCTTGAAATGGCGGTCGCAGTAAGGCCTGAAGACCCAGAAATACTGGAGCACCTCGGTGATGCCTACCGCGAACAGAGCCGAATGGATGAGGCGCTGGAAGTGTACAAGCGGGCATTGGCCGCCTTTGAGGCAAATGATGCCGGTAATAATGCGGAAAAATCCGAGGACCGTTTGAAGATCAAGAAAAAGATAGAAGCCCTGAAGAACAGATAAATGCGTGTTCTGCCGTTACCCCATATCGCCGGCCTTGTCATCCTGTCGTTGTTGACCCTGGTTCCGGGGTGCCATCGCTTTTTTGTCCCGGATATGCCGGCGCACAAAGCAGTGCCTGCGGAAACCCAGGTCGCACGGTTTCTGAAAGAAAACGCGCAGCTCCCGCCTTATAAGGGTGTTGGCGAACTTCATTTCTATTCCGGCCCGGAAGCGTGGTCCATGAGGGGTGCGTGGCTGGGGGTGCCTGAAAGGAAGTTCAGGGTCGAAACCATCGGCCTGGCGGGGCAGCCGGGCGCCAGGTTGATCTGTGACGGTGACGCCTGCCATTTTATTTACTCTGAAAACGGATGCTACCGGATGGTCACCAGCCGTGAAGCCAACCTCAGGCTGCTTGCCGGCATCGACATGGATGTAACCGACCTGGTGGTGCTGCTTGGCGGTGGGATTCCGGTTGTTGCGCATGATGCGGCGTGGATGGCGGATGACGCCGCGTCAGCCGGGCCCGTATTGAAAATGAGCAGGCGGTTTTACGGCGAGGTCGGGAGAATCTATTTTTCACCCGACATGGCGCAGGTGCATAAGATCGAAGTTTTCGGCTTCAGGGGGTTGAAATACCGGGCGCAGATCGTCTCGGTGCGGACTGTGGACGGATACAGGGTTCCGGATATCCTGGAAATTGAAAATGAAAGGGCCGCTTTTTCACTCAGGGTGGAGCGCGCCTGGTTCGACGTCCCCTATTCGCCGGAAGCCTTTGTGCCATGGGTGCCGGAGAGCAACCGATGCGACTGAACGCATAATCAACTGCTGCCGGAATTTGCTGTCACCTCTCCAGTATATATATAATGGCCGATAAAAAAAGCAATATCGCCCTTGAAGCACGCCTTCGGAACTGCGCCAACGTCCTCACGCTCGGTGTCCGCCCCAATTTTTCGGATTATACGCCCGAAGAAAAAAGCCTGATCCGAAACGCCCCCAGGATATATTATCCTTCAACGTTTTATGCGGACATGTTCGCTGCAACCGGCAAGCCGATATTCCCCAGTGTCCACACGTATCGTTTTGTGCAGGACAAGATCAAGCAGTCCGCCCTGTTTGCCCTGATGGATATTCCAACGCCCCGGACCCGGACGTTTTATGGCAGAAAACGGTTGGAAAAGGTACTCTCTCATTTTGATTTTCCCATGGTGGGGAAGGTCCCCAGGGGCTCGGCCCTGGGGCGGGGGGTTTTTCTCTTTAACACCCCGGATGACCTGGTTCGTTACCTGGCCATTTGCCAGCCCGCCTACATCCAGGAATATCTGCCGATCGACCGGGATTTACGGATTCTCGTCATCGGGGGGCGGATCATATGCGCTTACTGGCGGATCGCTTATCCCGGCGAATTCAGGACAAACGTGGGGCAGAAAGGGCGCATCGCTTTCGACCCGGTTCCCCCTGAGGCTGCGGCGCTTGCGCTGCATACGGCCGCGGTCTGCGGGTGGGATGACGTAGGGCTTGACATATGCTTTTGCGCCGGAACGTATTACGTTCTGGAAGCCAACATGAAATACGGCCGGCAGGGTCTGGTTGAAGCGGGAATCGATTATTCGGAAATGATGGAGGAGATGATTGAAAAACGGCAGATCTGAAAACCGGACGGAACTCAAGGAATTTCGGACGACGATGGAAGAAAGGGAAAAACGCTTCCTGACCCCGAAGGCGACCCTTAGCAATGAAGGGTTTCGCAGAAAAACGGAAAAAATGCTGGAAGGGGACTATCGGCTGAGTTTTGCCGTGGACGTGGACCGGATTCTGCATTCCCTTGCATACAGCCGTTATATCGACAAAACCCAGGTGTTCTACCTGATCAGAAACGACCATATTACGCACCGGATGCTCCATGTGCAGCTGGTTTCCAAGGTGGCCAGGACCATCGGGCGCTACCTGGGGCTCAACGAGGACCTGATCGAGGCCATTGCCATTGGCCACGATATCGGCCATACACCCTTCGGGCACGACGGCGAGCGGTTTCTGACCGCCCTTTGCCGGTCCCATGGCATCGGTGAATTCCACCACAACGTGCAGAGCGTGGAATTTCTGGAGCACGTGGAGCGGAAAGGAAGAGGGTGGAACCTGTGCCTCCAGACACTGGACGGCATCCTGTGCCATGACGGCGAAATCCATGACCGGAAGCTTGCCCCGCATTCGGGAAAAACCTTTGCCGATTTCGACAGGGAAAAGGCCGCCAGGCTTTCCGGAAAACCGTCAAACCAGGTGCCCATGACCCTGGAAGGTTGCGTGGTCCGTTTTTCAGATACCATCAGTTACGTGGGGCGGGATATCGAGGACGCCATCCGGCTCGAGATTATCCGGCGTGACGAAATTCCGGAAAGATGCGTCAGGCAGCTTGGCAATACCAACGGTATGATCGTTTACGCCCTGGTGACGGACGTAATCAGAAACAGTGCAGGCAAGTCCTGCGTGGCGTTTTCCGAAGCGGTTTCAGAAACACTGGCATTGCTGAAACAGTTTAATTACGAAAAGATTTATACCAACCCGACCTTCAAATCGGAACTGGAAACCATCGGACGCATTTTTGAGCATCTGTTTGAGCGGTTCCTGGAGGATATCGAAAAAAAGAATCCCGATTCGCCGATTTACGGGGGGTTCATCGATGCCATGTCCGAGACGTATCTGTCAACCCGAGAACCGGCCCATATGGTCCGGGATTTCATCGCAGGTATGACGGACCAGTATTTTCTGGAGCAGGTGCCCGAAAAACAGCGACCGAAGGTTCAGATCAGGCCCTGAAGGCCGTGCGGCAAATCCCGGTGAATATTTGCAGTCGACCGGGCAATGCACTGCACGTGATACGCCTATCCCCGGAGGGGATAAAACCTGTTCAAATGTCCAAACCCCCCAGGGGACAGACTTCCAGTCTGTCTCCCGGGTCGAAGCCCAACCCCCGAAGAATGATCCCTCTCAACCCGGGAGACAGATTAAAAATCTGTCCCCTGGGGGTTGTTGATCCATTCCGGGTGTCATTCTACCTTCTGTCGATTGCGATCCCGATTGCGATTTCGATTTCGATCATCCCAACACAGCTCAAGGGAAAAAACGGTTGAGTTTTTTTTGCAAAACAGTCACTATAGCGACTTAAAGAAAAGGTTGAACAACCC
>SLGU01000225.1 GCA_007136525.1 Desulfobacteraceae bacterium
AAATCCTATTTTCGATAATAGGATGTCTCTTTAAGTACTCCAAAAGAGCTTCTGTCTTAGACCCTTTATAGCCTTCATCTACTTTGTAAATAGTAGAGGTCTCCTCACCGCGGGATACGAACCTCCATTCACTGTGAGTGCTGTTAAAGACTATCGCCCCTTTCTCAACAGCCTCTTGTATCTGGGCTTCTTTTGTAGTGGTATCATAGTCAGAGGCAGCCTCCAAAAATTTGCGAGGTCCACGGGTCCGAACATCATCTCCTGCAGATACAACATCAAAGAGCGCATTCTGCACCTCTGGAATAGACATAGAGGTAACCTTCCTTACTCCAAAGCTCTGAGCTAATTCCTTTAGCCTTCTAGGCTCCAGAACAAGCGGAGACTGGGAGTTATATATCTGGAAGTATATCTGCGCCTTAAGAGCACTTTCTTCCGCCCTCTTCCTTGCAATAGCCTCTGGATCATGATGAACCAAGGTAGATCCTACCTGACCACTCTTCTTAAAGAGATAGTACAACTTATCCTTTTCAAAAGGCTGGATTCTTAACGATCCACGAATCCATTCACCCATGTCCACAAATAGGTACTTACCATCCCTTTTTTCAGGAAACTTTTTCTGATAGACCCATGTTTCGGTGCCATCAGTTGTTTGGACAGATTGCCTGTAATTAAGGTTGTCTGTAGGAGCCTGAACAGGAGTCCCTCGTGAATCTGTTCTCTGCTTTAGAACCCTCCTAACACGAAGCTCTACCGGGTATTTAAAGCTTGAAGCTTCTTTAATAAATTTATCGTAATCTTCCTTCATTTTTTTATGAGCTGAAGGTTGCTCCTCTTTTTTCAAGGCAGGGTTAAACCACTCCCCATTAACAAATAATGGCATATTTTACATTTTTTAAATTAAAAGGGAAGGGGTTAATCCCCCTCCCTCTTTATGTTACTCCTCGCTGGCTGCCGGAGCTGCTCCGGGGCCCATGAGGATCATCTGTTCAGGATTGATTATGATGGGCACATACTCAGTAAGCATGTGAACATTTATCCCGTCAATATCATTTACTATGGTATACCCACCAGTGTTTCCGGTCATACCATCAAGAACCGCCAGAACGCGAGTCCTGTCTTCACCTTGGTTGTTCAAATAACCAATGGAAAGGTTCTTTAAGGTTTTCTTCTCTCCTTCAAGAGTAATCTCGCCGGTCTCAGTTGGCACATATATGCCCTGACCACGCATAGCACTCAGGGAGGGTGCACCAAATGTGGCAGGATCACTCAAGCTTGGAAGCTCAACAAACACAGTTAAGATACCATCTATATGAGCAGCCCTGAAAGACACATTGATCATGTCATCAGTAGCGGCGCCCCATACCTGACGGAGTATCCTGCTGTAAGACTGCCCACCTCCATGAAGATCTTCGAATACTACACCAGCCCTCTCAAAGCTTCTCATGAGCCATGAATCGGCAAGTATAACACCCATATCAGACTCCAATTCAGTGTTAATGAAGTGAGGCTTAATCTGATACAAAGTTTCCACCTCCAAGGTGTCACCATAATACAGCCTTGCGCCCCTATCCTCAAGAGTCTTACGAAGACCCTGAGAACCAAGAACAACACTATTTCCTCCTTCTACCGCATTAGCACTCAATACATTGTTGGTGTTAAGCTGACCCATGAATAAGCCGGACTCGATCTGCTTCCTGAGCCTTTTTTCCACAGGCTGCAGGTGACGATTGAACTTCCCAACTATTTTACCATCAGCACCAAGGACATCCTCCCATTCTTCAATGGCTATCTGTCCACCCTCAAGACCAAGTCTTTCCTTGCTTATCTGAGTGTAATGATCCCATTCATACAGGTGAGCCCTGAGTCCTTCAACTCCAGCAGCACCAGTGGTGTCGGCAGAGTGACCAATCATCAGCTCAGCCCCTTCCGCAATATTGTCTGCAAAATAAGCCTCCTCGTTAAACGGAGTGCAGAGATAGCCGGCAGCGTCTGATCCAGACTGAATCCTATAAAGTTCATAGGAATCCCCAACAGGAATCGCCAGAGTGAACTTCAATCTCATCTGAGAGCGTCCACTATTATCAAGCTCAGATGCCAAAGGCGTAACAGTGATGTTTGCGCCGGGAGAAGCAGGAGCAGTTATTTCCTCTACCTTTACGGCGGAAGCAAATTTACCCCTGTTTAATACTGTGAATTTCCGATTTTTAACAGGAACCCTTCCTCCATACAAGTTGAAGAAGTCAAGCCCCTGAAAACGAAAGCCCGCGCTTTCAATTACTTTCGCATACATCTGCGGTGTTTGCAGATATCCGAGATCCTCGGTTGAGATCCACGGAGCGGATTTATTCCCCCTACGGGTGTTATGAGGAACATTACTATTTACTAAACCCATTGTTTTAAGTCGTTAAAATTTTACCTTCTCTTGGAAACCATTCTTATCACATCTTCCTCGGTAGTGTGCTTAGGCCTTCCTTGAGTGTTGGTCTCTTGACTTGTTGGCTTAGGGTGGTGCACCTTAGCTCTCCACTCATCATCCTTAGCTTTAACCGCCTCATCAACGTGCGCCTGTATGATGTGCTTCAGATTCCTTTCAATGTAAGTGCTCTCAATTGCTCCCTTGGCTTCCTTGAGGCCCTGCTCTACATTATCTAAGGTAGTTTCTGAAGCAAGCAAATATGCCATCATTCCTTCTGGTATTTGTGCCTTGAATTGGGGGTCATAGTCATATTTAAGGTAGACATCTTTGCCATCCCTTTTTTCTATTCCCACCATATCCTCAGCAAGCTTCCTTACCATTGGTTCAAACGTCCGCTTGGCTTCCTCGATTTGTTTCGATCTCTCTTCTTGCTTTTTTTCGAGAGTGGCCCTAATATTATTAGGACCTTGTACTTCTTTATTTATCAGATCAGAGATCTCCCTTCTTGCTTGATTAGCTTCGGCTTTCAGACCGAAAGAGGGAGCTCCCTCACCATCATAATTATATTTTTCTAAAACATAGTCCCTAGCCTCATTAAAAGAGGACCCGGGATTCTGCAAATAAAGCTGTGTCGCAATCACATCTTCGGGCCTCATTGCCTGAACATCCTGCCCCATAACCCTCTCAAGAGCCTCTGGATTGACACCGGGATTGCTTTTTAATATCTGCTGTTTCTTATACTCAGACTCATTGGCAAAATACGTCATAGGGTCAGCTTCAGAAAGCATTGCCTCGTACTCATCCCTCTCCTGCTTAATCCTTTCAAAGTCCGTCTGTAACTTTTTATACTCTTCAGAGTCAGTGATAGAGGTTTCGCTCCTAACCTCCTCTTTCGGCTCCTGTCCTTCCGAGGCTTCCGAAGCCTCCTGCTGTGAATCCTGCTGTGACTCCTGCTGCCCTTGATCCTCCTGAGTATTAGAAACTTCTACTTGATCTTCTCCGTCCTCGGAGGTTTCGGCTGCTTGATCCTGAGTCCCTCCTCCCTGAACTTCGCTACCGGAGGCTTCTTCTGGACTCTGTTCATCTTCCTG
>SLGU01000140.1 GCA_007136525.1 Desulfobacteraceae bacterium
ATTCAATTTGCAAATAAGTCATTATCATAATAAAAAACAAAAAACAACATGTAACTGTTGAATCTTTTGTCCATATGCGCCCGCCGTCATGGCCGTTCATCCGGGCCGGGGTCCCGTTTGACGCGCCGACCGGGCAATACACGCTGCACCGTAAAACCGAATTCACATAAGGCATCCATCTTGATGATAAACAGCAAGCCGGAAAATCGAAAGCTCACCCTTATCACCACCCACATTAATCCGGACTACGATGCGGTGGGGTCCATGCTGGCTGCGCACAAGCTGTATCCGGGGTCACTGGTTGTGTTCCCCGGGTTTCACGAAAAAAGCATGAAAAATTTTATCGTCAGCTCAATGGCATACCTGTTTAACATGGGCGATTTTAAAAGCATCGACCCGGACCAGGTTGACAGGCTTGTCGTTGTGGATACGAAACAACCCTCCCGTATCGGCGAAATGGAAAGCCTGCTTCTCCGGCCCGATATTGATATACACCTCTACGACCACCACCCCTCCCTTGGGAGCGACATTGCTGCAAGCCTTGAGGTCAGCCGCCAGACCGGCGCCAACGTTACCCTGCTTGTCGAACTGCTCAGGGAAAGAAACATACCGATTTCGCCGGATGAAGCCACTATCATGTGCCTCGGCATCTTCGAAGACACGGGTTCGTTCACCTATCCGTCGACCACGGAGCATGATTTCAATGCTGCCGCGTTTCTGCGCGCCAGAGGGGCGAACCTGTCCACCATCTCCGATTTGATATCCAAGGAAATGGATCCCCGACAGATAGCCCTTTTGAACGACCTCCTGCGAAATGCCGATCACTATAACATCAACGGCTATGATGTGGTGCTGAGCGTTGTGTCATGCGACGCGTACGTCCCCGACATGGCCTTCCTGGTTCAAAAAATGCTTCGCATTGAAAACCTTACCGCGCTTTTCGCCATCGTACTGATGAAAAACAAAATTTATGTGGCCGCGCGCAGCCGGACACCTGAAATCAACGTCGGTGCCGCAGTCCGGGAACTCGGCGGCGGCGGGCACAGTTTCGCGGCTGCCGCCACGATCCGGAACATGACCCTTGCCCAGACGGAAAACCACCTGCTCGACATTCTGCAAAAACAGCTCAAGTCCGTTTTAACGGCAAAAGACATCATGTCCTCTCCCGCCATCATGGCGGAGCCTGACGTTACATGCAGGAAAGCAAGGCAGCTTTTGTCCAGGTACAACGTCAACGCGCTGCTGGTCGTGAATACGGATAACAGCAGCGGCGCACAGCAGCTCAGCGGCTTCATTTCCCGGCAGGTCATCGAAAAAGCGCTCTACCACAAACTTGACGACATCGCCATTTCCGAATACATGACCTCGGAGTTCGCCTCAGTCGCACCCGATGCGGCCATAGACGAAATCCAGGATAAAATTATCGGCAACAACCAGCGGATCCTGCCGGTCATCCAGGACAAGCAGATCGTCGGGGTCATCACCCGGACGGACCTGCTGAATTCGCTCATCCAGGATGCCCGGGGAAAAACGCCCCAGCAGGACCAATCCGTATTAACCATGGATCACCCGAAAACCAAAAAAGTTCATGGCTTTATGAAAGAACGGCTTTCGGGCGCCATCATGGACATGCTTCGCGATATCGGGGAGACCGCCGAGGAAATGGGCTTCACTGCATACGTGGTGGGCGGTTTTGTACGGGATCTTTTTTTATACCGGCACAATGAAGATATCGACATCGTCATCGAGGGAAACGGCATTGCCTTTGCCGAAGTCTTTGCCCGGAAAAAGGGATTGCGGATAAATGCCTATGCGAAATTCGGCACCGCGGTCATCATCTTTCCGGACGGGTTCAAAATCGACGTCGCATCATCGCGCATGGAATATTACCAGTCACCGGCAGCCCTTCCCATCGTTGAAATGAGCTCTATAAAGCTTGACCTGTACCGGCGCGATTTTACCATCAATACCCTGGCGATATGCCTGAATGCCGATAGATTCGGACAGCTTATCGATTTTTTCGGCGGCCGCCGGGATCTCAAGGAAGGTGTCATCCGTATTCTTCACAACCTGAGCTTTGTGGAGGATCCCACCCGGGCTTTCCGCGCCGTCCGGTTTGAACAGCGCTTCGGATTCACCATCGGCAAGCTGACTGCGGGGCTGATTGAAAACGCTGTCAAAATGGATTTTTTCAAGCAGCTCTCAGGCCGGCGCGTTTTTTCGGAAATCACCCACCTGCTCAAAGAGGAAAACCCGGTTTCGGCACTCTTGCGGCTCAGAGAATACAACCTTTTACGGGTGATCGATCCTTCGATCACTTTAGACAATAAGCTCACCGGTTGGCTGGATGCCGCAAAGCAGGCCATATCCTGGTATGACCTGCTGTATATTGAATCGCATTACATGAAGTGGAGCATTTACTTCATGATACTGATCCGGCATACGGACAGGGCGGCGGCCGAGGATATGTGCGCACGATTCGAACTCCCCCCCCGGTACCGGAAGCTGCTGATAGAAGATCGGGCCAGGGCCGAAGACTGCATGAACCTCCTGGCGCGCAAGCCGTCCATTTCAAACAGCGAACTCTATGGGCGACTCAAAGGCCTTCGCACGGAGCTGCTGCTGTTCATGATGGCGGTGACCGGACAGGAAAAAATCAAAAAAGCGATCTCTCTTTTTGTAACGGACTTGCAATACGTTCGCGTATCGGTTACAGGAAAGGACATCAAAAAACTGGGATTGGCGCCGTCACCCCTTTACGGAAAAATCTTCAGGGAGCTTCAGGCCGAAAGGCTGGACGGGCGCATCAAATCCCGCGAGGATGAAATCAAATACATTAAAAAATATGCCGACACCTGATATCATACTACGATTCATCATAATGATCATCCCCCTGCTGTTCGCGGTTACGCTTCACGAGGTGGCCCACGGGTATGCAGCACTCAGGTTCGGGGACCCTACCGCAAAATTGGCGGGCAGGCTGTCCCTCAACCCGATCCGGCACCTGGACCCTTTCGGATCCGTTCTGCTTCCGGCGATGCTGGTGCTTACCGGATCACCGGTATTGTTCGGCTATGCCAAGCCCGTGCCGGTCAATTTCTACAACCTGCGCAATCCTGAGCTGGGCACATTTGTGGTCTCCATTGCCGGTGTCGCTGTAAACCTTCTGTGCGCCGTCATCAGCGGTATTGCTTACCAGGCGGTTATTTTAATTTCGCAGCATACGGGAATGGGGCCGGTTCTGATGGTTGCCGCCCAGTTGTTGTATGCCTTTACCCTGATCAACATTATCCTGGCGGTCTTCAACCTGATCCCCATCCCCCCCCTGGACGGCAGCAAAGTCCTTGCCGTGCTGCTTCCCCCGGAAGCCAGGAAAGCATATGAAAAAATAGGTCAATACGGCATCATCATACTCATCGTGCTGCTCATGAGCGGCGCCCTGGGCTTTCTGATTCGAAATATCGTGGCCCCCATATTCAATTTTCTTATCGGGCGATGACACA
>SLGU01000213.1 GCA_007136525.1 Desulfobacteraceae bacterium
AAAACTTCCAGGGAATGTTGGGAAGAATAACCTACGGGCCATATGACCCAGAAGACCCGCTCACCCGGATCGGCCAGCAGTCTATTTTTCTCCATCAATGCACTGAAGATGGCGGTTCTGTTATCCTGACCGACTGGATTGAAACCGAGTATATCCCCATGGGCGAATAATTATTTTAAACGACAACAGCATTTTTGCCGCTGACTTTCCGGGAGAAACTGACTTATGACCTTTTTTGCAGTGGAAAACCTGTCCATGACCTTCGGTGGTCTGAAGGCGCTGGACAATGTCTCCTTTGAAATCGTCAAAGGGGAGATTTTTGCCATCATCGGCCCCAACGGGGCGGGAAAAACGACCCTGTTCAACTGTATCAACGGCATTTACCCGCCATCTGGCGGGAACGTCATCTTCAAGGACAAATCGATCCGGGGTCTCAAACCGGACAAGGTCGCAAAAGCGGGTATTGCGAGAACCTTCCAGAACATTGAGCTTTTTTCCAATATGAATACCATGGAAAATATCATGCTCGGCCGCCACCTTTTCATGAAAACCGGCCTGTTCAGGGGCGGGTTCATGTGGGGCAGAAATTCCTTTGCCGGAAAGGAGGAAGCTGAAAACCGCAAGAAGGTGGAAGAAATAATCGAACTGCTTGAACTGCAGACCTTCAGGAACAAGTTTGTCGGCGCGCTGCCGTATGGCATTCAGAAAAAAATCGAGCTGGGCAGGGCCCTGGCCGCGGAGCCTGAGTTGCTTCTTCTCGACGAGCCCTGCGCCGGGATGAATTCGGAAGAAAAGCAGGACGTGGTTTTCTGGATAAAGGATATCCAGGATGAACTGGGTATTACCATTTTGCTCATCGAGCATGACATGAACATGGTCATGGATATATCCAACCGGATTCTTACCCTGAATTTCGGCAAACCCATTGCCATGGGCTATCCTGATGAAGTAAGCAGCCACCCGGAAGTGCTGAAAGCCTACCTGGGAGTGGAAGACGGCGAAGATGCCCAGATCCGCTGAAAACGGGCCTGGGAAAAGAATTAATTTTTGAAACTTTGGATCGGAGTCTACATTGGGTGCGTTACTTGAAATAAAGAACATCGAAACCTACTACGATTTAATTTACGCGATCCGGGGCGTTTCGCTTTCCGTTGCCGAGGGCAGCATCACCACCATCCTTGGAAACAACGGCGCAGGCAAAACGACCATCCTGAAAACCATACTGGGGCTTATTGACAATCAACCCGACAAGGGAACCATTGAATTCATGGGGCGCCGCATCGATGGACTGAATACCGAGCAAATCGTCCGTCTCGGCATATCCTGCGTTCCCGAGGGGAGAGAAGTGTTTGAAGAATTGTCCGTTCGGGAAAACCTCATGATGGGCGCGTACATCCGCGGTGACAAAAAAGGGGTGGCAAGGGATTTTGAACGGGTTTTTAATTATTTTCCAATTCTATCCCAGCGGAAAAACCAGTGGGCAGGCACATTGTCCGGCGGGGAGCAGCAAATGCTGGCAATCGGCAGAGCCCTCATGAGTCGCCCCAAGCTTCTTTTTCTGGATGAGCCGTCTCTGGGCCTTTCTCCGCTTCTGGTCAAGGAGATCTTTCAGATCATCCGCAAAATCAATGAGGAGGGCGTGACCATCCTCCTGGTGGAGCAAAATGCCAAAAAGGCCCTGGAAGCGTCGGATACCGCACTGATCCTGGAAACCGGCCGCTTTGTCATGAAGGGGAATTCAAGCGACCTGTTAAATGATGAAAATGTGAAAGAATTTTACATGGGTGTCCGCTCCCAGGAATCCGCAAAAGGTTACCAGCGCTGGAAGCGGAAAAAAGTATGGCGATAAGAAATTCATTGATACGCCCTGACTAACCGGAGGAATAATTTTGACCGCATCAACGACCCCAGCCGTTTTTGAAAGAACTGTCGATACTTTGGGCGACACGGTCGCCATGCGCTATAAGGAACTCGGCCTGTGGCACGATATTTCCTGGCGCCGCTACCTTGAAACCGCCATGAATATCGGCGCCGCACTGATGGACATGGGCCTTGAAAAAGGCATGAGCGCCGCCATCATCGGCGATAATTGCCCGGAATGGGTAATGATCGATATGGGCATCCAATTGGCCGGCGGCGTAGCCGTCGGCATATACACGACCAATGCCTGGCCGGAAGTGGAATACGTCACAACCAATTCCGATGCCCATTTCCTTTTCGTTGAAAACGAGGAACAACTCGACAAGTGGCTCAACTTCAGGAATAACGTGCCGCTTCTGAAGAAGGTCATTGTCTGGGACACCAAGGGGCTCAGGGATTTTAAGGACCCCATGCTCATGAGCCTTTCCGACCTTATCAAACAAGGGGAAAAACTAGACAAAAACCCTATCCGACAGCGCATGAAAGCGGTCAAACCCGATGATATGTGCGTCCTGATCTATACTTCAGGGACCACGGGGCCCCCCAAGGGGGCTATTCTGACCCATGGCAATGTCACCTGGATGTCGGAATCCATTGCCGAGCTCAACCCCATGGAAGCAGGGGACGAGGTGCTGTCATTCCTTCCGCTTTGCCATATATTTGAAAGGCTTTTTTCCGTATTCGCCCATATCCGGCATGCCTACGTGGTCAATTTTGTTGAAAAACCGGATACGATCACAGACAACATGGTGGAGGTCTCCCCAACCGTCGGATATGCCGTTCCCCGGATCTGGGAAAAATACTTTTCCGCCATACAGATCAAGATGTCCGAAGCCTCCCGGTTCAAAAAGCTGACTTACATGGCGGCTTTCAAGATCGGGCAGCACCGTGCGGAATTGAAAATGAATTTCAAAAAAACGCCGGCCTACATTGAACTCCTTTTCCGGATCGGCCATTTTGCCGTCTTTCGGAAACTGAAAAAACGGCTGGGCTTTGAGAGGCTTCGCGTGGCATATTCCGGGGCCGCCCCCATATCCGGAAAGGTACTGCAATTTTACCAGTCCATCGGGCTGAACCTGATCGAAGGCTATGGTCAGACGGAGGGGACCGGGGTCACCTGTACTTCCCGTCCGGGAAAGGCCAAGCTCGGTACAGTTGGAATGCCCGTCCCCGGCACCGAAGTAAAAATCGCCGAAGACGGCGAAATACTTGTAAAATCGCCGGGTGTTTTTGCAGGCTATTACAAGAACGAGGAAGGAACCGCTGAAACCCTTCGCGACGGCTGGCTCTACTCCGGCGATGTGGGAGAAATAGACGAAGACGGGTACCTGAAGATTACCGACCGCAAAAAAGACATCATCATCACCGCCGGCGGGAAAAACATCTCTCCGCAATATATCGAAAATATGCTCAAGGCGAGCATCTATATCAACGACGCCGTCATGATCGGAGACCGCCGGAAATACCTCGTCGCCCTGATCATGATCGACGAAGACAATGTGGTGAAATTCGCACAGGACAACAAGATACAGTTTTCCACCTATGGCGATCTCGCCCGGGACCCGAAAATCAATGAACT
>SLGU01000154.1 GCA_007136525.1 Desulfobacteraceae bacterium
CGGGCAATTTATCCTTTGGCTGCTCCCCGCGTTCCTGGTCCTGCTGATCGCCGCATACGCCATGTTCCGGGTATGGTTCTATGGTTTGAACCAGACCAATATGAATGATGCATACGGTTTCGCAATCTGGATATGGGCGGATCTCGCCGTGATCGCCCTGGGTGGCGGCGCATTTTTCTCAGGGTTTCTCGCCTATCTCATGGGCGTGAAAAACGTCAAAAACATCATCAATTTCGCCGTTGTCCTTGGCGTTGTCTGCTACACCTCGGCGCTGATCCTGCTGGGCCTCGATGTGGGACAGCCGCTGCGGGGGTGGTTTATCTTCTGGCACGCCAACATTCATTCCATGCTCACGGAAGTGGCCTTCTGCCTGACCATTTACCTGGGTGTCCTGATTGTGGAATTCATCCCGGTGATCCTTGAAAACCCCAAGATTAAAAAGGTCCGTTTCTTTCATCACCTGGCCCACAACATGCACGAAATCATGGCTGTATTCGCGGCAACCGGCGTTTTCCTGTCCTTCTTTCACCAGGGATCGCTGGGCGGGGTTCCCGGCGTGCTTTACGGCCGGCCGTTTGCCTTCCGTGAAGGCCTCTTTATCTGGCCGTGGACCTTCTTTCTGTTTACCTGGTCGGCCGCCGCCGTCGGTCCGCTGTTTACAGCGACTATGTGCCGCCTCGCGGAATCTATTACGCGGAAAAAACTGGTCAAGGACGATGTTTACGAACTGCTGGCCAAAATTTCCGGCTGGATGCTGCTGACCTACATCATTGCAAAATCCCTCGATACGATTTACTGGGCAACGGTCACCGCACCCGCAAGGGGCTTCACGCTGATGGATTTCTACTCCAGCAACCCCTTATACTACGGTATCTGGATACTGATCGCTGAAATCGTCATTTGCGGCTTCCTTCCGGCACTGATCCTGATTACCCGGAAAGGGCGTGAAAACAAGACACTCCTGTTCGGGGCGGCCATTCTCGCTATTATCGGTCTTTGCATCAACCGGTGGGTAATGGTGCTCCAGGTGCTGGCCGCGCCCCTGAAACCGTTTCAGGAGGAATGGTTCACGTATTCGCCGGCATGGACGGAAGTGGTCACCACCATCATGCCTGTTGCATACGGCATCGTATTGATTTCAGTGGCATACCGCTACCTGCCGCTGTTCCCGCAGGAAAGGGAACTGAACCCCTGAGGGATAACGGAATAGCAAGCAAGAAAGGAATAAACAAATGTTTCCGTTTGCATATGAATGGACATGGACCTTTGATCAATACCTCTTCATGGGTGCTGCCGGCTTTGCCATCTCAGTGGTCGGCGCGGGCCTGACTTACTGCATTGTGAAGTCCATCATCGATATTATGATCAACGATGACCATGCCGAGCATTGACGACTTCGCAAAAAGTCCAATATCTGCGTTGCGTGCAATGTTTGAAGAATCTCACGTACAGCTAAGTACGCTCAATTCTTCAAACATTGCACGCGCCTTGATCTTGAACTTTTTTCAAAGTCGTCTGATCGCGACTTTTACGAAGCCATCAGCATTTAGCTGCGATTTAGTTGTAAGTTGCAGGTTGTAAGTTGTAAGTTGCAGGTAACCGGATTGAAATTCACATTTGATTAAGAACTTCACCTGCAACGGATAGCCGGAAACCCCCTTCGCCGCACCGCCGGCTGCAAGCCATGGTGCGGCGTTTCCTTTTGGGCCGTGAGAAGATAAGGATACAGCATGGATCAGATCGTGATAAGGGGCGGGCGACCCTTGAATGGTGACGTTTCCATCAGCGGCGCCAAAAATGCCGCCCTGCCCATGATCGCCGCAACGATTCTTACCGGCGGAGAATTCGTGTTTCAGAATGTCCCGAACCTCAGGGATATTGACACCATCTGCCGCCTCCTGGCCGATCTGGGCGCAAAGACGGAATTTTCAAGCAACACCGCCCGAATCGATACGACCGGCCTTGACCGGCACGAAGCGTCTTATGACCTCGTCCGTAAAATGAGGGCCTCGGTATTGGTGCTTGGGCCCCTCCTGGCGCGCCTCAAACGCGCGCGCGTTTCCCTGCCCGGTGGATGCGCCATTGGGGACCGCCCCATCAATATGCACCTGGAAGGTCTTGAAAAACTGGGGGCAAAAATCAGGCTCGCGCACGGTTACGTGGAAGCGCGCGCGGAGCGGCTCCGGGGGGCTGATATCTTTTTCGACATCCCAACGGTCACCGGCACCGAAAACATCATGATGGCCGCGGCCCTGGCAGACGGAACAACCGTCATCCGCAACGCTGCCAGGGAACCGGAAATCATCGCCCTTGCAGACATGCTCAACCAGATGGGCGCCGACATAAGCGATGCCGGAACAACAGTCATTACGGTACACGGCGTAAAAAGCCTTCAACCGGTTTCGACCAGAATCATCGGCGACAGGATAGAAGCCGGTACGTACATGGTTGCAGCCGCCCTTACGGGAGGTAAAATCCGTCTTACAGGAGCCGACCCTTCTCACCTGAAACCCGTTATCCACAAGCTCCGGGAAGCGGGCGCTGCAATTGAAAGCAATGATACGGACATCATTATCGAAGGCGGGGGGCCCATCAGGAGCGTGGATATCAAAACGCTTCCCTATCCGGGCTTTCCAACCGACATGCAGGCCCAGTTCATGGTGCTCATGTCCGTGGCTAGGGGGCTCTCCGTTATCTCTGAATCCATCTTTGAAAACCGCTTCATACACGTCAGTGAACTCCAGCGCATGGGCGCCGATATCACCATATCCGGAAACCATGCCATGGTTAAAGGCGTCAAGGGACTGTCCGGGGCGCCCGTCATGGCAACCGACCTGAGGGCAAGCGCATCCCTTGTGCTTGCAGGCCTTGCTGCGAAAAACACAACGCATATATCCCGCATTTATCACCTGGATCGGGGGTATGAAGCCATTGAAAAAAAATTTGCGGCCCTTGGCGCCATAATCGAACGTGTGCCTGCCGATTAAGGGTGCACCGCTAATATGAACGACTTCACAAAAATCGGTTTCGATTTTTAAAAAACCCGATATCAGGAAGCGAAACGTGAACCGCGATCCGTATTCTGAGGTTGGTGCGCCCTAACCTGTCTGATAACCCGTCATTCCCTGTTTGCCTCGCCATGACAACCGATCCGGTCAACAATCCGTCAGTCAAAAACAGAATTGAAACCGCGCCCAAATATTACCGGCGCCCGGTTTTACCCCTCGTTTCTGCGCTTATTGCAGGCATCGCCGCCGGACGGAATATTACCATCCCTTTTTTTAATCCGGTCGCATGGGTTGTCATCACCGCATGCATGGCCCATCTGATCTACTCATTGGCGAAGCGGCGGCCCGTTTCAATAACCCCGCTTGTTCTATTCTTGACTCTGGGCTGGGTGGCTATTGCCGCATGGATACCCCCCGCTTTTCCCCCGGCATCGGTTTTACCTTTCCTTGACAAGGATTCTTACAAACTGTCCGGAACGGTATGCTTGC
>SLGU01000051.1 GCA_007136525.1 Desulfobacteraceae bacterium
GGTTTTATAAATTCATGTTTCCGGTGGTTAAAACCACCGGCTATATTATTTATCCCCTCCGGGGATGGCCGGTTTAATTCGGGATAAAACATCTCCAGGCGCATGCCCCGGAGGGGCATAGGGATATAGCCGGTGGTTTTAACCACCGGTATTGCCGGGATCATTATAACCACGGAGTCCTGAAGGGACGATGCATATCAATGCCGTCCCTTCAGGACTCTGTGGTTATATAATTCCATGTTTCCGGTGGTTAAAACCACCGGCTATATTATTTATCCCCTCCGGGGATGGCCGGTTTAATTCGAGATAAAATGTCTCCAGGCGCATGCCCCTCCGGGGATGGCCGGTTTAATTCGGGATAAATCATCTCCAGGCGCATGCCCCGGAGGGGCTTAGGCGTATAGTCGGTGGTTTCAACCCACCGGTTTTGCAGGGAATATGGCAGCCTTCGGGCACATTGGGACGCCCGGCGATATTGCCGATGCCGTTGCCCTGCTGGTAAGCGAGCAGGCAAATTGGGTCAGCGGGCAGAACCTGTGTGTCAACGGCGGGTTTGTGGGTTGAAGGCGTGGAAACCCCCGGGCAGAATGGCGCCATCGATTTCTATTGAAATACTCAAACCTGTTTGATACGGTTCGAGATGGTTTTTCCGCCGGAAAAAGGGCTTGAATGCTTGAAGGCCTGCCGGTTAACGCTTTAGTGAGCAACATGGCATGGAGTACAGATATGGCGTCTATTGAAGCCCATGTAGAACAATATATGGAATTATGTAAAAAGTATTATACGACGCAAGCGCGGTTAAATAGTCTGCTCAACGTTAGAGATTCAATCGAAGCCGGCAGGTTTGAACAGCAGGAGAAAGAATACCGGAATGAGCTTGAACATATTGAGCCGCAGATGGACGAGTTAAAGGAAATCGTCAGCAGCGCGGCTTCCGTGCAGGAGGCGGACTGGGAGGACTTGAACACGAAAATCAATGCCCTGAAAAATAAAATCGGCCAGGAGGATATTCTTCTTGAAGCGGGAGCGATTTCTAAAGAAAGATATGATAATATTGTCGCTTCGTTAAAAAGTGAGTTGGCGCAGCTTCAACTGAAAGCCAGAAAAATTACCGGCAACATTGATTTTTTAAAAAAGGCGCTTTCGTCCTGCACTGAAGAAAAAGCATTTTCTTTAGAAAATGATTCTGTTGTAGATGTTTATGCGGAAGTGGTTTCCACCCAAGACGCCATGGAATCCGGCTCCGAAAGCAAGATGCTTGCGTCCGGCGTCTATATCTTGTATTTGATAGGCCTTATTTTCTGGTTTTTACCGATTGCCGGCGTGGTGATCGCTTACGTGTACAGGGGTAATGCCGGGGAAGTGCTTCGGAGTCACTACCGCTTTCAGATCCGAACGTTCTGGATGTGGATTTTATATGCTTTCATTTCCATCCTGCTGATGCTTGTGCTTATCGGTTATCTGCTTTTGATCTTCATTCTTGTCTGGCTTCTTGTGCGCTGCATTGTCGGGCTGAAGTGCCTGTCCGAAGGAAAGCCTGTTCCCAACCCGGATAGCTGGATGTTCGGCACATAGTCGGCGCTTTACAGATGTACTCTTCAACCATGCGTCAATCCGCCTGTTCTTCCAATCCCCGGCTGCCGCTTGGTGGATGCAGCAGGCGCGTTGCAATACAAATTGGTTTGGAATAGCATGGTAGCCGTGTTATTGTATATCCATGATACAGTCCTTTAAGAATAAAGCAACGGAGGATATTTTTAACGGCAGAGCTTCAAAGGAGGCCAGGCGGGTTTGTCCGCAGAACCTTTGGATTATTGCTGCCAGAAAACTTGATCGATTGGATTCCGTTATAGCCCTCGATGAACTTCGCGTACCGCCAGGTAACAGGCTGGAGTTGTTATCGGCTGATAGAAAAGGGCAGCACAGCATTCGTATAAACAATCAATACCGAATATGTTTCAAGTGGTCGGAAAACGGGCCTTCCGATGTTGAAATTACTGATTATCATTAATAAAAAAAATCATAAAGGCATGCAATGATAAGAATACCGACACATAGAGCACCGACGCACCCCGGAGAAATGTTGTTGGAGGAATTCTTGAAACCGATGGGCATCACCCAGCGGGATCTGGCCAATACCATCAACGTTCCATATCAAAGGATCAATGAAATTGTTAATGGCAGGCGCGGCATCAGTCCTGGTACGGCTTTACGGCTTGCCAAGGCTTTTGGGGTTTCGGCAGATTTCTGGATGAATATTCAGCTGAGGTGGGATCTCTATTTTGCGAAACGATCTGAATCAGATGCGATCGATAAGATTACGCCGCTGTCATTGAACCCTCGGTGAACCATGCCTTGAGAACCGGCATGGTATTCTCAGGCCTGCCTATGATCATGTCCTTGTGCCGGCCGGTGATTGACAGGTACTTGTCTGCGTCCATGACCCCCAGGTCGCCGGAATGCAGCCACCCGTCGGCGATGATTGCCTTAAGAAACGCTGTCGGGTGTAGATTAGAATATTATTGCAAATGGGTGCATAGCCGTACGTGAGATTCTTCAAAGATTGCGCGTAAAGCAGATATCGGACTTTTTGCGAAGTCGTCCATTTTGCTGGTATTAGAAAAAAGGGGATCAGGAACGATGACGGGGTGGAATGAAGATGAAGTGAAAAACAAGGCGCTGATGGCCCCTTGCGGCCTTTACTGCGGCACCTGTGCGGTGTATATCGCCACGCGGGACAACAATGAAAAGTTTAAAGCCGTCATGGGAGACCTCTATGGCTCCAGCCCTGAAGAGACCGAATGCTTGGGCTGCATGCAGCCGGACCCGGCGAAAAAGCTGTATGCCATTTGCCAGTTGTGCGAGATCAGGGATTGTATAAAAAACAAAGGGTATTATTCATGCCATCAATGCGACGGGTGGCCCTGCGCGCTTATCGAAAAATTCCCCTTATCCACCGGCACCCGGGTCATGAAGCGGACGATTCCCATCTGGCGGGAAAAAGTTATGGCGCTGGGGGATGAAGCGGGCAGTGAAGCGTGGGCGCGTTCGGAGTGCGAGCGCTATCATTGTCCGTCATGCGGTTATCCGCTGTTTCGGGGCGCACAGCGATGCCGGGCCTGCAAGGCGGACGTCGCTGATGCGTTGGATGGCACGCTTGAATTCAGGGATGCAGAACCGGACGCATAAAAATCCGGGAACACCGGGTTTCAAAAAGGCTTTGGTTGACGGTTTCCCGGACCGAGGGCGCCGGCACAACAGTGGAAACAGTATCCCTTGAAGCAGGGGTCAGATATCGGCCAGGGTTTTCATCCAATCATGAATTCCGGCAAAGGTTTCATCCCGGTTGAGTTCGTTGAAGTTTTCATGATAGTTGTCCGGATGCCGCACATAGGTGAGCAGTCCAGGATCGATGGTTTTCAGCAGGCGTTCGGCCGCATCGGCGTCGGCCACCTCATCCTTGCCCGCCACCACTGCAAACA
>SLGU01000342.1 GCA_007136525.1 Desulfobacteraceae bacterium
ACAACCAGGAAATACGCTACCGCAAAGCCCTTGAATACCCGCCCTTCTCCAGGATGCTGCAGATCAAGATTTCCGGGAAAAACAAGGACAAAACCCGGGTGCATGCCGATGCCTCCGGCCGCCTGTGCCGGCGGCTTTTTGCATGTAATGACCCGAAATGCCGGGAAGTCGAGATTCTGGGCCCCATCGAGGCGCCGCTGTCAAAGGTTGCCGGGCGCTACCGATGGCAGATCCTGCTTAAATCCCCGTCATCCGCACCTCTTCAGCATTTCATCCGGCGACTGGTCTTTGAAAACAACGCGCATTTCAACAACCGCGATGTTCAGACGGCAATTGACGTGGACCCCCTTTTCATGATGTAATGGGGCAAAAATGATTTAAGAGAAAGACCCTGGGGGCAGAAATTCTTTTTGTTTGCCGGTGGTAATCGAGGCACCCTTGGGGTATTGGCTTTGACCCGGGAGACAGATTGAAAATCTGTCCCCTGGAGTTTGTACATCCCCCGGGAGACGGACTTCCAGTCCGTCTCCCGGGTCGGAAACAATATCGCCCCCGGGATGCACGCGTTTCCAAAGGGCGGCATCCCGGGGGTTAATACGGCCGGACAAGCCGTCGCCGCATAAAACGTATGCCAATGGCATTCATAATATATACAAGTTGCAATAAAAATGATCAGAAAAATAATAAAGGTGTTTTCCTCGGTCATGGTCGGACTGCTGGTGATTGCCATCCTGGCGGTTGCCGGCGGCCATTTCTACCTGAAGACCGGCCACGGCCAGAACATGATCAAATCCGCCGTCAACGGGGCCATACCCGGCCATCTCGACTGGGAAAGACTTGACGTTTCTATTCTTGAAGGACGCATCGGTCTTAGCAAAGCCGTCCTTTCAGATCCGGAAAACACCATTATTGCCGATGCCGATGAGCTTTTCCTGGATATCGGCATTGTCGAACTGCTGCGGGGGACCCTCGATATTGTTGCCCGACTCGACACCCCACGGTTGATGCTTTCCGTGGATCCGGACGGCAATCTCAATCTTATCCGGGCATTTGCCGCTCCTTCCCCGGAAATAAGGCCCGCACCTGAAGACAAGCAAGAAGACGGCGAATGGGCGCTGCCCATTGGAATTCTTTTACGGACCGTGACCCTGTCAAACGGCTTTTTTTCCTTTGAGGACCACGCTTCCCCCGGGACGGAAACACCCGGCAGAATCTCTATTAACGATATTCACATAGACATTGATAATGTCAATCCCGCTGTGCTGTCCGGACGCATCGATTTTTCCATCGGAAACAGCTTGATCGACCTGCCGGGTGTATACCTGCCGCTTGAACACTTCCTTATGGAAACCGTCATGGACGAAGGAAGACTCCATCCGCTGGTCCTGGATCTGCAGCTTGCGGGGGGAAACGCCGCCGCCCTGAATCTGTCCGGCGCCGTTAACCTTGGCGATGCATTTCCGGGCGGGCTGATGGCCGCGCCGGCCGATCTCGACGCCATCACCTACGATCTCGTACTGGATGCCGGGGATATTGATTTTGACCGCCTTTTCTGGACGGCGCCTTATGTCTCCGGCGTTATGGACGCCTTTGTTGAAATAAACGGCTCCGGTATTTCTCTGGAATCGCTTTCCGCACGGATCGAGGCTAAAATCAGCGGCAGGCAGATCGGCGCCGGCAGCATCCTATCTCCCATCGATCCGGACATCACCATTACAGGGCGGATAAGTGACGGGAAAGCATTTGCCGATCCGGTGGCGCTGTCCATCCGCGATACGCTGCTGCGGGTAACGGGCGAATACGATATCATGGGCAATGCGGTTGACGCCGCTGTAAGCCTCGAAACGCCGGACATGGCACAATTTCTGGCGCCCCTGGACGTGGGGGTGTCATCGGGGGAGGCGCGTCTTTCAGGCACGGTTTCAGGGCCGGTCATGCAGCCGGAAATCAGCGTGGCCGTTGAATCCAGGGCATTGGCCTATGACACCCTGCGATTCGGTGATGTCCTCCTGGAAGCCGCCCTCGAACCATCGGGCCGCGTCATCATTGACCGCCTTTTTGCGGACAACAGGGGATCCCTGGTGGAAATAACCGGGCACCTGGACCTTTTTGATGGCGGGTTTTCCGGTTTCCGGTACGACATGCCGGCCGACCTCGAGGCGATCCTGACGACGGTGACGGTTCCCGATTTTTACCCGGATTTCGACCTTGCCGGAAAAATCAGCGGGACCCTGAACCTGTCCAATAAGATCACCGCCCCCGAGCTGACCCTGTCACTCGATGCCGGAGGCCTTGCCTTCGATGAAATCGCCATCGGGGATCTGAAAGCATCTGTAACACTCTCTGACGGAACAGCAGCCATCGAACATCTGCAAATAAAAAACCGGCAGTCCGCCATCGCGTTGTCCGGATCGGTCGATATTTTTCATCCCGGCTCCCTTTCCCTGCTGGATATGCCGGATATCGACCTGGCAGTCCGTGAATCCGTCGTTTTCCTTGAAGATTTTATTGATGTCGCCGCCGGCCGCCTCGCTATTGAAGGCCACGCTAAAGGGGTGATCAGCGATATAACAGCAGACCTGACGGTTGAAGGAGAGAACCTGGAAGCCGCCGATACCCGCATCGGCGGCCTTGAGGCAAACGTTGGGTTTTCCCGGGGCCGGCTATCGCTTGCGCCTCTGGATATTTTCAACAACGATTCACGAATGACCGTCACCGGGGAATTTGAAATTTTCAAACCCGGCACCCTCGATATGTACGATGACCAGGCCATCGACCTGGCTATTGAAGGCGATGAGATTCATATTGATGATTTCCTGCCCGGCATGAGCGGCCGGCTGTCCCTGAACGGCAAGGTGAACGGATCCGCTGGGGACCCGCGGGGAACGATTGAACTGGAAGGACATGCCATCGATCTGGGCGTTCAGCAGATCCACAGCCTGAAACTCACAACCACCTTCAAGGACCGGACCGTGTTTCTGGAAAATGCCCAGGCGACCCTTGCACCCGGTGAAACCATACGGGCAGAAGGCCAGGTTTCACTGGACAACCGCTTCGCCTTTGAAATGGATTCGGATGACATCAATCTCAACCGGATCGGGGTGCTGGCCGATACCGGCATCTCAGGAAAAATACGCCTGACGGCTTCAGGTGAAGGCAGCCTGGACAACCCGGCATTGAATGGCAGGCTTTCCACTTTTGACATCGTGATGGCGCAGAGCGCTATCCCCCGAATCGATATCACCTTTGAACTCGAGGACCGGATTGCGGACATCCGGGCTGTCTCCGATTTCACCGCACAGGCGGCCTACGACCTGGACAGCGGTCATTTTGATTTCAATGGCGTATTTGAGGACACGGTGCTTGATCCCTTTCTCCGCATGGCGGATTTAACCGGCCTGTCCGGCAGTTTAACAGGAAAAGTGGCGGCCGCCGGCAACATGTCCGGGCTTTCGCAGGTCAATGCGACCCTTGAGGT
>SLGU01000145.1 GCA_007136525.1 Desulfobacteraceae bacterium
TATAATAACGGAGATTGGTTATTAAGTTTCTGGATGAGGGGAAATTATCCGCCTGACAATCACGGCAATGATATTCGTTTTTTAGAACTGTTTGAGAAAACTGCCGCAGTAGTTGACAACGATGAGAAAGGCAGTTTTCTGTTTTTTTACTTTTCCATTCCCCATTCACCTTTTCGTGTGGATGAAAATCTTCAATATAACCCAAATTTAATGGGGGAAGAGGGTTATATCCAACAGGCCAGAGGTGCGCTGAAACTTGCCCAACGCTTATTAGCCAAATTACGTGAGAACGGCCTATACGATGCTTCTGAAATTGTCATAATGTCAGATCATGGATTCGGGATGAGGCCTCTTGCAGAAACAGCTTTTGAAAACATCACAAAAATAATACCTATGCCGGCGCAAATTCATGCTTCTGCTCTGTCCTTATTGCTTCACAAAAAACCTGGCGCAAAAGGCGTTTTAAAAACCCATGATGCACCGCTTTACCTGCACGACCTTTCCTGCCTGTTGGGTGTTGATGATTCCCGGCTTGATTGCCGCGAATTTTATTCGGCAATCCGGGATGGGGAACGCAAACGCAGATTTTTATTTTACTCGTGGCGAGATGAATTCTGGGAAAGAGAATATTTGCCGCCCATGACCGAATATTTTATCAATGGGCATGCATATGCGGCCACTGCCTGGAGGAATGGAGAATACAGGTACGAAAGCGGTCACAAGATACCCATCGGCATTGAAAACCCGCAAATCGAAATCAACAGGGTTGTGTATTTTTCTGCAAACGGCGAATCGGATCGCATTGTCAGGGGCGGTTGGAGCTTCAAAGAAACTGATTTTCGATGGACTGATGGCTCAAAGGCCGGAATGGTTATTAACGTTCCGAATGCTCAAGACAAAAATTTGCTCCTGCAATTGAAAGCAAGCCCGTTTCTTTTCGATGGATTGCATCATCAGATGATTGGCGTATTTATCAATGGCCATAAGGTTGCTGATTGGCAAATGGCAAGCCTTGAATGGTATGAGGCTGAGATCCCTGTAGAGGTGACAGGAAATGAAGGCTTGATAGAGGTCGTATTTACCATCAGCGATCCAACCGCTCCCTGCGAGGGAGGAAATTCAACAGACTGCAGAAAACTGGGCATGGCTGCCTGGAAACTTCAACTCGTTGAATTATAAACCCATTTTTACCCCCGGCCGGATGACACCGCAAAAATATTCTGATGGCCCGGGAGATTTTCCGCCAGCAATGAGCAATAATGGATGTGCGGAAGCCAGGAAGTGCCGGGGAAAAAGAATAATGGTTGACAACAAAAGGCAAATTCTCTATTTAAAAAAATTTGCAAACAATACCGGTTTGTGATCACCGCAATATATTCGATTAGAATCGGGCTGATAAAAAAATGGAAGCAACTGGCTGCGGAGAGATGACCGAGCGGCTGAAGGTGCACGCCTGGAAAGCGTGTGTGTCTTAACGGGCACCGAGGGTTCGAATCCCTCTCTCTCCGCCACTTATTGTAAAACGAATGATCGCCTGCTGCGACATTTGCAGGCGGCCTGTTGAAAAACCCGCCTTTTTCCCTCAAAATATTGTATCATACCGGCACCCGTTTTATAACGAGATGATCAAACCAGCAGCGGATATGGGGTGACGGACCCGGAAAAAGCGGCTGTTTAAGTGTTTCATAGAGGAAGTGCGGATATGGCATACCTTGTTTTTGCCCGAAAATACCGCCCGCAAACGTTTGGGGAAGTCGTCGGGCAGGCCCACGTGACGACAACCCTTTCCAACGCCCTTATGTCCGGACGCCTGGCCCATGCGATCCTGCTATCCGGCCCCCGCGGCACCGGAAAAACCACCATCGCACGAATACTGGCCAAGTGCGTCAACTGCAGCGAAGGCCCCACGGCAACACCTTGCAATCAGTGCCGGTCCTGTATGGAAATAACCGCCGGCAACGGTATGGATGTCCTCGAAATAGACGGCGCATCCAATAACAAGGTCGAAAACGTCCGCGAGATGAGGGAAAACGCCAAATACAGGCCCGCGCACAGCCCCTACAAGATCTATATCATCGATGAAGTGCACATGCTGACCGACGCCGCCTTCAACGCCCTTCTCAAGGTACTGGAAGAGCCGCCGGACCATGTGATTTTCATTTTCGCCACCACCGAGGCGCGGAAAATTCCCATTACGATCCTGTCGCGCTGCCAGCGCCATGATCTACGCAGAATCGGCATCGATGCCATTGCCGCCCACATGAAAACCCTCTGTGCCGGAGAAAAAATCGGCATCAGCGAACAAGCCCTGGCACTGATCGCACGCGAAGCCGACGGCAGCATCCGGGACGCTTTGAGCCTGCTTGACCAGGTGATCACCTGTTCCGCACAGGATATCACAGACAAGGAAGTTATCGATATTCTGGGGGTTATCGACCGACAGGTGCTTTTTGACCTGTCAGAAGCCCTTTTTTCCAGGAACATGGCGGCAATTCTGGATATCTGCGACGTGCTCTACAGGCAGGGCCGCCACCTGATGAAATTCTACGCCGCGCTCATGGAGCATTTCCGAAATCTCCTGATCGTAAAAATGGAAAGCGCAACCAGGGATGCGTCATCGTCTGATCCCCCGGTTGGCACCTCGGCCCTTTCCAGTATCGCCGCCCATGAGCGGGCACTGATGGCTGAACAGATAAAAAATATCAGCCAGCCCTACATCTTCCGGGCCCTGGACGTTCTGTTCGAAGAAGAATGGCGCATCAAGCAATCGGCATCCCCCAGGACCGCCCTTGAAATGACCTTTTTCCGCCTGATGCAGATCAAGCCTGCCTTTTCAATGGACACGCTCATCGAAAAGCTCGACCGGATCAAAACAGGGATGACTGCTGAAAGCCTTCAACAGTCATCCATGCCCCGCATACCCGGCCCGGCGGCCCAACCCGGCAACCCCCCGGATGCCCGTACCAGCCAAGACCATCATTCGGGTGAAGGTTGCATCCCGGACAAAAACATGCCGGAAACGGCCGGCAACCCACCTTCACCGGAGAACTTTTCAACTCATGACGATCCGGCAGACCTGCCGCCGGGTGAACCATCGGAAAATAAACCATCTTCCAATGAAGCGCTGCTGCAAACAGACACGGACGAAACATGGGCGCGCCTGAAGCAGTGGATCTGCAGCAAATCACCGGTCCTCGGGGCCTGCCTCGCAGACGGCACCCTTACCTTTGAACCGCCCGACCATATGGTGATTGAAATTGCATCGACCCATCCGAATATCAACCTGCTGCAAAAGAAAAAGAACATTGCAGCCGTTGAAAAGCATTGCCATGATTTCTTTCAAAAGCCGCTGAAGATATCCATCGATGCAAAACAGACCGGCCCTGATAGAAGCACCCTTAAAAAAAAACAACACCAGCTGGAAAGTGAAGCCAGGGCGCATCCGCTTGTGAATGCAGCCATCGGGACATTCAA
>SLGU01000151.1 GCA_007136525.1 Desulfobacteraceae bacterium
AACGTTGCCGGCCTCGGTGGCCAGGCCCGAGGCGTCGATCTCGATCAGGCGCGCCGTTTTTTCCGCGATATGTGACCGGATTGTCTCCATGTCGGGATAGGTCCCTTTGCCGATGGCCGCGGTAAACGGTGGAAGGGGCTTTGTATTGGTGATGACCACCGTGTTGGAATGGCATTTTTTCAACGCACGCAGGGCTTCCAGGGGTTCGAAGCTGATGAGAATATCGGCCTCCCCGTCCGAGATGACGGTACTTTCCGCCGGACCGAAAACCAGGGCGGACTCCACAACACCGCCCCGCTGGGCCATGCCGTGAATTTCGCTCATCCTCACGGGAACGCCTTCCCGCTGGGCCGCCTCGCCCAGCACCTTGGCCGCCAGCAGGTTTCCCTGGCCGCCCACTGCAACAAGAATCAGTCGTGTGACATCCATGTTCAACTTCCTGTATGAAGCTTAAAGTAAAATTGTCTGTTGCTCCGCCCTGAACACCATGGCTATTTAAGGGGTATAATGGCTTTTTCCGGGCATACCTGCGCACATACCGAACAGCCGGTGCAAAGGGCCGCATCAATTTTCACCCGGTCATTTTCGACATAGAATGCCGGGCAGGCCAGCTCGTTGATGCACACCCGGTGATCCTTGCAGCGATCGCTTACGGTAAAGGGTCGGCCAACCGCCTTTTTCGTGCCCTTGATTTGGAGCGCGCACTCCTGCTGGGCAATGACAACCGACACGCCTTTATACCCGATCGCCGTCTTCAGGGCCGCCATGCTTTTTTTCACATTATAGGGCTTTATGACGCTGACATGCCCCACGCCGATGCCCCGGACGACCGATTCGATCGACACCCGGTTGTACCCTTCCAGGCCGTAAGCGCCCATGTCGACGCCGGGATGCGGCTGGTGCCCGGTCATGGCCGTGGTGCTGTTGTCCAGAATCACAAGGGTCATGTCGTGGTTGTTGAAAACGGCGTTTATGAGCCCGGGAATGCCCGAATGAAAAAATGTCGAATCGCCAATGTATGAGATCACCTTCCGGTTGGCGGCCTTTGAGAAACCGCCTGCCGTGCCGGTGGATGACCCCATGCAGATGAGGAAATCCCCCGCGGAAAGCGGCGGCAGAAACCCCAAGGTATAGCACCCGATGTCGGTCGGTTTGATCGTCTCCATGTCCGCCGTCACCGTGTTTACCGCATAGAAAACCGCCCTGTGGGAGCATCCCGGGCAGAGATTGGGCGGGCGCTGGGGCAGCTCGGGAACCTTGGAAAGATCTGACCGGGGGGGCGCATCGTAAGGAAAACCGAAATACGCGGCTAATTTTTCCCTCACCAGTGCCGGATCAAATTCAAACAAACGGGAAAACAGGTCATCGGCTTTTCCACGGATGGGATTGACGAATCCCGATTCCTGTGCAACGGCCTTGACCGCTTCCTCCATGTACGGCTCCCCCTCCTCGACAACCAGGACTTTTTCGCAGCCGGACAAAAAGTTGCGGATGAGATCCGACGGCATGGGGTGGGAAAACCCGATCCGCAGCACCCGCATGTGCTTTTGCACATCCAGGTCCCGGACGGCATCCATGACATAGGGATGGCTCACCCCGTTGGCAATCACGCCAAATGGCCCGTCCCCTTCGACAAAATTGTATGGGGACGCACAGGACAGCGCCTCGGCGCGCCTGATTTTTTCAAGCAGCTTGACATGGAGGTTCCGGGAGACCGCTGGCACGGTGACCAGGTTGAACGGGTCTTTGACAAAGCCGCCCGCCGTGTTCGGTGGGGTAATCTTTCCGAATTCGACCTGCCCGGTGGAATGATTGATCCGGGTGGTGGTCCGGACAATCACCGGGACCGCCAGCTCCTCGGACAACGCAAACGCATCGCCGATGATCCGCCTTGCCTCGTCGATGGTGGACGGCTCCAGGATCGGCAGGCCGGAAAGTTTTCCGTAATACCGGTTGTCCTGCTCGTTCTGGCTTGAAAACATGAAGGGGTCGTCCGCCGAAATAATGACAAGCCCCCCCTTGACGCCGACATATGCCAGCGTCATCAGGGCATCGGCCGCCACGTTGACCCCCACGTGCTTCATGATGCACATGCTCCGCAATCCGCAGTTCGCAGCAGCCGCCGCAACTTCCAGGGCAACCTTCTCGTTGGTCGAGTATTCGAAATACAGCGCGCTTTCCCTGGCCATCTGAAAAAGATTATAGGAAATCTCGGACGAGGGCGTACCGGGATATGTCGCCGCAAACGCCAGTCCGGCCTCGACGGCACCCCGCGCAATGGCCTCGTTTCCAAGCAAAAACATCTTTTCGCCCGGTTTGTCCTGAAGTAACTTATGCATTTTCCGTCCTTTATTCCGCTGTTCGATCACATTTCCACCTTTTTGGGGAAAACCCCAAAAAATCACCTTTAACAGGGACTTGCAACAAAAATTTCATATAACAGGGGGGTTATATATATGTAAAGATTTTTCTTGCCTGCGCGCATCGTCGCCCGCCCGCCCGGAAAAAAGCGGTTTACAATCCCATTGAAATCGTTTATATAATTCTATTTTTACCAGAATCATATCATATGGATTTCGGCTGGATTTCGGCCAAACCGCCTTGTTGGTATAATCGAAATCGAAATCGCTATCGGGATCGCAATCGAAAGAAAAGAATATACCACCTGATGAAGGATGTCTTTCAAAGCCAAGACGCTATGGATTTGAAGAAATCGATTTCGATAGCGATTTCGATTTCGAAGAAAACAAAACCCAACAAACGGATGGGCAAAAAGAAGATTTTGAGATAAATTTTGATGGTTGCGCCTTTATTGACATTGTCAACGCCTGTTCAATACCGGATATAGCATGGAAGAAACAAAAACATTGGTTATTGCAACCCGGAATCCTGGAAAAACTTCCGAGATCAGGGAAATTTTAAAAGGCTACCCGGTTGAAATCAAAAACCTCGATGATTTCGGGCCGATCCCCGAGGTAGAGGAAGACGGCGCCACGTTTGAGGAAAATGCCTATAAAAAAGCGTCCTTTGCTGCACGTGTGCTGGGCTTTCCGGCCCTTGCCGACGATTCCGGGCTTTGCGTGGCGGCATTGAACGGTGAACCCGGGGTTCACTCGGCCCGTTTTGCCGGCCCCGATGCCGACGACGCGCAGCGCTGCCGACGCGTGCTTGAAAAATTGAAAAACGCGGCCGATCGAAGGGCGGCTTTTGAATGCGTCATTTCCATCGCCATTCCGACCGGCCAGGCCCTGACCTATGAAGGCCGATGTGAGGGACTGATCGCCGAAAAACCCTCAGGAATAAGCGGGTTCGGCTATGATCCCGTCTTTTTTTACCCGCCGGCGGGCAAAACATTCGCTCTGATGACCACCGAGGAGAAAAACCGGGTCAGTCACCGCGGCATTGCCCTTGCCGAGCTATGCAGCGAATTCGACAAGGTGCTCAAGTGGATATCGCTCCAGAT
>SLGU01000243.1 GCA_007136525.1 Desulfobacteraceae bacterium
ATCATGACAGGCAAGGCGGCGCCCTTTGGATTGTCCCTGATTTGGCGGCAGGCTTCCAAACCGTCCATTTCAGGCATGAACATATCCAGAAGCACCAGGTCGGGTTGCAGGCTTTCAAAAAGACTCAAAGCCTCACGTCCGTTCCGGGCTTCCGCAATGTTCAGTCCGTTTCCCGAAAGGGCCGTTTTTATCATAAGACGGGTAGCCGGATCATCATCTGCAACCATGACAAACGAATTTTTCAATTTATTCCTCAATGGGGTGGCGTTCATTCGGATCGGAAATGCTGACAAGGTCATCAGAAAAAAATTGACGTCAAAAGCGTGCCCCTTTTTATTTGGAATGGCAGGGTCAATCCCGATCGTTTCAGCGCAATCAACCAATTTTAGAACAGCGCTACTGTGTTAAAGCAAATTTTGTGCCATAGGTTGTTTTTGGTGAATTTTCAGGCGGACGCCCAGCCATGTTGTGCGCCATCCTTAGTTTCTGGATATAACGGGGTAAAAAAAAGCAGCAGAAAGGCGGGGGGTTTTGGTGCGGTGTTAAATAATGAGTATGGTTTTTTCATAATAGTCTGGAAAAATCATACAAAAGCAAAAGGGCTTGTTTACTTCCAGCCGGGTGGCGCGCCTGAAGGGATTCGAACCCCTGGCCTACGGATTAGAAGTCCGTTGCTCTATCCAGCTGAGCTACAGGCGCGCATCGGCCGCATATAAACAATCGCTCACCTGCCCGGCTTTGGGGTCATTCATGGGAAATGTTCCAAATACGGCGCCGGTGAGGTGGCAATGCTGAAAGACAAATTTGAGATGGGTTCTAACATTGATTGTTTTTTATGTCCATATAAAATATAATCAGGTTGCCGTCAGATACATGAATGGTAAACTTCTTAATTTAAGATTGAATTTTAACAAGCAAAGCGGATCATTCGCTTGCCGGGAGGCGTCATAGCGTGCCCCGGCTTTTAACATCCAGGGCTCATGCTTTGCGGAAGATGTGGCAATGACAAAAAAGAACCAGCAGTATGACGATAACGAAACCGGCGTGCTGGACGCTTCAGTCCAGGAATCCCCGGAGGAGTTGCTCGATGACGGTGACTTGCCGGAGCAGGCCGATATCGTTGAAAAGCTCAAGGACGCGGCAGCTAATGCCCCAAGTCAGGCAAACCTTGTACCGTATGACCCCCTTCAGCGCTACCTGAATGAAGTCAGTCGCTACCAGCTGCTTACCCGGGAAGAAGAAATTGAACTCGGAAGGCGCGTGCAGGAGGAAAACGACCCGGATGCGGCTTTTATCCTTGCGGCATCCAACCTCCGGCTGGTGGTAAAAATCGCCATGGAGTTTCAGCGGACGTGGATGCAGAACCTCATGGACCTGATTCAGGAGGGAAATATCGGCCTGATGCAGGCGGTTCAGAAATTCGATCCATATAAAAATGTAAAATTTTCCTATTATGCCGCGTTCTGGATAAAGGCCTATATTCTCAAGTTCATCATGGACAACTGGCGGCTTGTCAAAATCGGCACGACCCAGGGGCAGCGGAAGCTTTTTTTCAAGCTGAAAAAGGAAAAGCAGAAACTGATCGATCAGGGGTTTCTGCCCGAGACAAAGCTCTTGTCCGATCGGCTGGGGGTGTCCGAGCAGGAAATCCGGGATATGGGCCAGCGGCTCGACAGCTGGGATCTGTCCCTGGATGAGCCCATTAAGAATGATTCCGATACGGAAAGAGGGGCGTTTTTCAGCTCTGATGAGGAGTCTGTGGAGAGCCAGATAGCCAAGAAGGAGCTGGAAACCCTTCTGAGAAACAAGATCGAGATGTTCAAGAAACAGCTCAATGCGCGTGAGCTGGATATTTTCGAGAAGCGGGTATTCACGGATACGCCTGAAACCCTCCAGGAAATCGGCGATAAGTATGCCATATCAAGGGAAAGGGTGCGGCAGCTGGAAAAGAATATCGTAAAGAAGATGAAAGCGTTTCTTGAAAAAGAAATTCCGGATTTTGATTCCTACTATTTTCATCAGGATGAGCCTGATGATTGATTGTTTTGCATGTATATTATGTGGAGAGCCATGTTGCCATACACTAAAAGGCCGTCCGCCCCGATATTGTTTGCCGTATTTCTTCTGATTGCCGGCTGCGCAGCCCTTCACCCGGAAAGCCGGGAGCCCCTGTTGAGCGGGGATGGTAAAATATCTGCGGATATTGCCGCTCAGAGCCATTCCGGCAGTTATTACTACTACCTGGCAGCGCAGCGGATGATCAAAAATCATGATATATCCGGCGCCGCCCGGTTTCTGGAGCAAGCGGTTTCACGCGACCCGGAAACCGTCCTGCTCAAACAGGAGCTCGCGCTGGTATATCTTCAAACCGACAGAAAAGAGGATGCACTGGCTCTGTGCGAGGAAATTCTCGAAATCCGGCCGGGCCATGTGGAGGCGCTGATTATCGCCGGGTCCATACGTCAGTCTATGGGCGATATCGAAACATCCAGGGCGCTTTATGAACGGGTGATCGAAAATGCGCCGGATCGGAAAAACATCTATCTTGTACTGGGGCGCCTTTATCTTCAGGACGGCCTTCACGACGATGCGGCAGATGTATTTCAACGGCTTGTTGAGCAATTTCCGGATGCGTATGTGGGATATTACTATCTTGGCATGGCGTTTGCCGAATCCGGGGATAAGGACAGGGCTATCGCGGCATTCAGCCGTGCGGTGGAGATCGAGCCGGGGTTTGTGGAGGCCCGCTTCGAGCTCATCAATATTTACGACGACATGGATGATCGTGATAAAGTAATCGATATTTATGAAGATATTGTAAATGATGATCCGGATGACATATCCGCGGCGATTGCACTGGGGCTGCTCTACCTGAAAAATGATTATGAATGGAAAGCCGATGCGCTTTTCGAAAGGCTGGGGCTTATGGCCGGCATTGACCGGTCGGTGATTGATATCGTTGTGCAGGACCTGATTTCGCAAAACCGCTATGAAGAGGCCGTTTCAGTTATAGAGGGCATGCTTAAAGGGCTTCCCGAAGACGATGACCTTCATTACCTTGGCGGTATCAGCGAATTCCTCATCGAAAATTTTGATGGCGCTCTTTCCCATCTGCGGCGGGTGGGGGTTGAATCACGGTTTTATGTTGACGCGGTTCTCCAGAAAGCCGTGATATACAATCGGAAAAAGGAGCGGATATCGGGAATTCGCGTGCTGGAGGAGGCATTTGAAAAGGCAGAAAAGTTCAGGGCGCCCGATAGAACAAGGATTGTCCGTTTTCTTGGCGCTTTTTACATCGATGCGGCCAATTTTCAGGGGGCCATCGGGGTTTTGAAACAGGCCGTTGAAATGGATCCGGACAATACGGACTTGCATTATGACCTGGGCGTCGCCTATGACAAAAGCGGGGATCCCGAAAAGACCATCGCGCAGATGAAGATGATTATCGATATGGACCCG
>SLGU01000194.1 GCA_007136525.1 Desulfobacteraceae bacterium
CCACATGATCAACAGGGTCGTATCCGTCCAGTCCAACAGCGCAGATGAACCCCGAAAGCAATTCCGCATAACCGGAAGGGCAAATCGAAAGCCCGAATAGCCCGCCTTCGCATTATCATTGCCATCTTTTTTCAGGAAAAAACCTGTGAAGTGTCAACTTCTGTGATGAACAGTTGAGAGCAAAGCAGAAAAAGCCGGATTTTTTTATAAGAAGAGCTGCAGACTAAAAGGTATTGGAGGCGGCAACCGGATTCGAACCGGTGAATATCGGCTTTGCAGGCCGTTGCCTTACCACTTGGCTATGCCGCCGGAAGATGGGAAAAAGGAGAAAAAAATGGAGCGGGAAACGAGATTCGAACTCGCGACTTCAACCTTGGCAAGGTTGCACTCTACCACTGAGTTATTCCCGCTCGCTGAAAAATTTATACCATACCTAAGGTCTTTTCCTTTGTTTGTCAATAAAAAACTGGCGGATTCTCAAAAAGTCTTCTGCAGCCGCAGGATGCAGGAACAAGGGTCTGATTTACATTGCAATGACGCGCCATGGCGACACAGGGAAACACCAGGCCAACCCTTCCGCCCGATGCATTAGAACCCATCTGAGAATTCAATACTCGATATATTTTCGAAACCGCACGATATAATCCACCCCGGACCATACCGTGAAAACCAGCGCGATCCATAAGAGCAGGGTGCCGACAGTATGGAAGTCAACACCGAAATACCTGAAATGGATCAAAAGCGGTATGATGGCCGCTATCTGGAATCCGGTCTTGTACTTTCCCAGCATGGATGCGGATGCATCGTCACCGTGGTCGGATATGATGTTTCTGAACCCCGTTATGGCCAGTTCCCGGCCGATAATGATGCACACGATCCAGGCCGGCACCCGTTCCAGGGGAATCAGCATGATAAACGCCGTGGAAACAAGCATCTTGTCCGCAAGGGGATCAAGGATCTTTCCAAGATCAGAGACCAGGCCGTACCGGCGCGCAATGTAGCCGTCCAGATAATCGGTGATGGCTGCGACGGAAAACACCAGCGCAGCCAGGATGGCGGTCACGCGGTTGTCGTAGAGCAGCAGGATGATAAGCAACGGCACCGCCATTACCCTGAACATGGTCAGGGTGTTCGGGTGAATCAGCGCCTTGCCGATCTTTCTCTTTACTTGCCCCGTTTCCGCCATTGCTGGTCCTTTCAGTCCATGATTATTTCTTACGCTTGTCCCAGTCTGCAAGAAAAGCCTGGATTCCCTTGTCCGTCAAGGGGTGCGAAGCCAGTTTCCGGATGACATCATATGGAATCGTGGCGATATCGGCGCCGATAAGGGCCGACTCAAGCACGTGTATGGGGTTGCGGATGCTTGCAACGATGATTTCCGTCTGAAAACCGTAGTTGTTGAAGATGGTTGCAATTTGCTCGATGATTTCCATGCCGTCGGCTGCCAGGTCGTCAAGCCGCCCCACAAAGGGACTGACATAGGTGGCGCCGGCTTTGGCGGCCATGAGCGCCTGCAGCGATGAAAACACCAGGGTGACATTGGTGGCGATGCCCTCTCCGGAAAGAACGCCCACCGCTTTGAGCCCGTCAATCGTCATGGGGATCTTGACCACGATATTCTTGTGAATCTTTGCCAGGTCCCGTGCCTCGGCAATCATGCCGTCGGCGTCAAGGCTCACGGCTTCTGCACTGACAGGGCCGTCCACGATCTCACAGATCTCTTCAATCACTTCCCTGAAATTCCTGCCGGATTTGGCAATGAGCGTCGGGTTGGTCGTGACGCCGTCCACCATGCCCATGGCATGGGCGTCCCGGATTTCATCCACGTTGGCCGTATCGATAAAAAACTTCATATTCCAGATCTCCTGCAATGTGTTTGATGTTTGAAAAAAAACGCAAGCCGTTTAGAAGCAAGTACGAATGCATCAATTTTGATGAATTATTAAAAGTCCGTTTCAGAAAGCTTTGTAAAACGTTCAAGATCAAGGTTTGCGCAATTTTTGAATAATTGCGGGTAACGCAGATATTGGACTTTTACAAAGCTGTCAATCTTCAATATAAGGCCGCCAGGAAACCCCATCAAGCGGTATGCATCCGGGTCCGTCCGGCGGAAGACCGCCAAGCAGGACCAGGGCCGTAATTCCCAGGGCGGGATGCACCAAATCCGGTGCGATATCGCATAGGGGCTCGAGCACGAAACGCCGGTTGCCGAGCCGGGGATGCGGTATCACCAGCCCGGACCGATTCACAATCATATCATTATAAAAAAGTATATCAAGGTCTAAAGTTCGGGGGCCGAAACGCACCGCATTTTTTTCCCTGCCGTGGATGCGCTGCGCCTGTTGAAGCGTTTCCAGGAGCGCTTCCGGCGAAAGGGAGGTTTCTACGGCAAACACCGCGTTGACAAACCATGGCTGGTCAACATAGCCCACCGGCTCCGTTTTGTAATACCGGGAATGGGCGGTCACCCGGATGCCGGACCGGGTGTCAAGCCAGGCTGCAGCGCTTCTGCAATGGGCAAGGCTGTCGCCAATGTTTGACCCTACGGATATGTAAGCGGTGTTTACCATTTTCAAAAAGCAGGCGCCACCCTGACGGTCTGTGATTCCGGGCCGGAAACGCCCGATGGCCCAAACGCACGGATTTTATATAAAACGGCCGACTCCGGCGGCGGGTAATCCACAAAACGCCATATTTCAGGGGTCTTTTCAGCGTCACGGATGGGAACAACGGCCACCTGGCGGAACTGAACAGAAATATCCGGGTCATCGGCGGGCAGGCGATCGGCATCGGCCCGGTACACATAAAAGCCCGCGGCATTTTTGCGAAGCGCCCAATCCGAATCGCTTAAGGCCCATGATACCACTGCACGGCCGTTTTCCTTCTCAACGCGGACATCGGCAATGGCGGGCAGCCTGGATGTCTCAGGCGGCACGGGCGGGCCTTTCCGGCCGCATCCGGCCGCAAAAACAATGACCAGGAGGACCGGGATGACCCAGGCAGCCACCAGCGGTCCGCGTGCCGGAATACCGTGCTGTCGGCGAACGGCTGTTCCACCAGACGCGCAATCGAGCGCCAGCCGTCGGGGAAGGCGTCGGCAACGTACAATTGCACGGCGCCGTCCTCATGCGTCTCGGGCAACATGTAGTGCGTGCCCTGCCATTCGAAAACCAGGGGGTAGGAGAGGTGGAAGGGCTCGCGCAGCACCACGCCGCGATAGTCCCAGGTCCGGGCGTCGCGGCTGTAAGACAGCCCGATTTCGCCCAGGTTGTTCGCCGCGTTGAGGATTTCGTAAAACAGGTACCAGCCCCCCTCCGGCGCGGGCCACAGGAAAGGGTCGGCCACGAATCGCGAGGGGATGTCCGTGACATGGTCCGAGTCGATCACAGGACGCGCCTGTCGCCCGACCGCCTCGGTTAGTGCAAAGGGATGTTCCGCCTC
>SLGU01000330.1 GCA_007136525.1 Desulfobacteraceae bacterium
CCGGCTGAGCACCTTGTTCAACTCCGGTTTGCGGATAGGCTTGGAAATGTAGTCGTCCATACCGGCGGCCAGACATTCTTCCCGGTGTTCCTGCATCGCGTGAGCGGTCATGGCGATAATGGGAATCCCGGCATATCCCTTTTCCCGAATGGCTTTTAACGCTTCGAACCCATCCATTTCCGGCATCTGGATATCCATTAAAACAAGGTCGAAATCTTCGGGTGCCGCGGCAAACTTTTCCACCGCTTCCCGCCCGTTTTCAGCAAGCACTGCCTCACAGCCGATTTTCTCAAGCATCATCAGGATCAGTTTCTGGTTGACCGCGTTATCCTCGGCGACCAGGATACGCGCGCGCTCGAACATCACGTCCTTCCCCCTGGTACGGAAAGGATCCAAATGGGTTTCAACGGGTTTCCCGCTTTCACCGGCCAGCACCTGCGCCAACACCTCGAACAATCGTTCCCGTCGCACCGGCTTGATGAGAGACTGCTGAAACCCCACCTGCGAGAAAAGTTCAGGGTCCCGCTCCGAGAGGTAGGAAACGGCGATCAACGGCAGATCCGAGATTTTCGGGTTTCTGGACGCGCGGATCTGCCTTGCCACGTCATAGCCGCTCATGCCGGGCATATGGATATCGATAATACAGCATTCAAAAGGATTCCCGGCCACAATGGCGCGATCCAGCGTCGGCACCACCTCCATGCCCGAGCGAAGGTCGCTGGCCCTGACATTGGCCGATTTCAAAGCACTTTTAATGATATCCAGGCTGGCCTGGTTGTCGTCGACCAGCAGAACCTGTTTCCCGGCAATGGGGGCGGCAATCGCCTGCCAGGTCTCCGCCCTGTCGGATAACCCGAGCCATGCACTGAAGTAAAACGTCGATCCCACGTCCGGTTCACTTTTCACCCAGATATCGCCGTTCATCAGTCGGGCAAGCTTCCTGGATATGGAAAGCCCCAGGCCTGTGCCGCCGTACTTTCGCGTTGTGGAGCCGTCGGCCTGACGAAAAGGCTCAAATATGATATTGCGCTTCTCCTCGTCTATGCCGATTCCGGTATCATGGACGGCGCACAGCACCAGAACGCTGTTTCCATTGCGTTCGGCAATACTGAGGCTGAGGCTGATTTCCCCGGATTCGGTAAATTTCGGAGCGTTGGCCAGGAGGTTGATCAGCACCTGCTGAAAACGCGTGGGGTCTCCCTTCAGATAAGCGGGCACATCCTCCCCGATGCGGCAGACGAGCTCGATGGGCTTGTTCCCGATCTGGGGGCGAATAAGCTCGCAGACGTCGTAAGCCAGCAATTCCGGCGAAAAGTCGATATTCTCAAGCGACAGTTCACCGGATTCGATCTTGGAAAAATCAAGGATATCATTGATCAGAACAAGCAGCGCCTCACTGCTGTTTCGGATGGTTCGGGCGAAATCGAGCTGGGATTCGTTCAGGTAGGTATCGAGAAGCATATCTGTAAAACCGATAACGGCGTTGAGCGGCGTCCTGACCTCGTGGCTGACGTTGGCAAGAAACTGGCTCTTTGCCTGGTTGGCCTCATCGGCTTTCCTGGCCTGGACACGGGCTTCCTCGATGGCTTCCTCCAGAAACTGGTTGCTCCTCATCAGTTCGGCGGTCCGTTCCCGGACCATATCGTCGAGATGATCCCGGTGTTTTTTGAGCTCCAGGCCTGTTTTCTGCTGCTGGGCCATTGCTTTTTCAAGATCCTGGTTCTTGACCCTGAGTTCCTCGGTCAGGACTTCGTTTCTTTCAAAAACCCATGAAAACCGCCGGAGCAGGTTCTTTTCCATGCGGTCACTGAAATTACCCTCGGCCAACTCCGCTTCAAGGGCATCAATTTTTTCATAAATCCGGGCCACCATGTTGAACCACGGCCGCCAGTGCAACGGGACCGGGGGCATCGCCAGGGGTTCTGACCCTTTTTGACGGTATCCCGATACGATAAAGTCGACCAGTCGCCTTGAGGGCAGGACAAACCGTGTATAAACAAAACCGATAAGCAGAACGTTCAAAAGCAGAAGGGCTGCCATGAGATATAGGGTTCCGGGCCTGTCCTCAAACAGCAGAAAAAATGCGGCTGCAAACAGGCAGAACAAAAACCCGGCCATGAGCCATAACAATTGCTCCATGCGCCTTGAAAGCGCCGGCCTGCCCGTATTTTTTCCGGCGCGGCTGTCCATTAGGGCACCTGCCTTTTCATATTCATAAAAGCCCTTTTCATAACAACCTGTTTGTCAGGCCTGCCCGCCCCTTTGGTAAAGAAACTGCAGAACGGTTGACCCCACCCGTATCATGTCGAATTCCTCCAGAAGGACTTCGGAACGCACGGGCTTCGAGTTGACAAGCGGCGCTCTGCCGCCGATAAAACGCAATCGATATCCATTGTTGTTCTGTATAATTTCAGCCGCATGTTTCCCCACAAGCCAGCCCTTCACGACAATATCGCAATCCGGCGCCTTGCCGATGGTGACGACCGGTTTTTCAAGGAATACCGGCTTGCTGTTTGTATTGAGAAAGGTTATCATGGCTTTAATGCCCGTGCGTTTTTCCCGATCCGTCAGTGCGGCCACGCTCCGGGCAAGCCGGCTGCGATGATGGGGCGTATCGATATGCATGGTGGCTTCATGGACGGTACTGCGGGATGATGAAGGTCTTTTTTCACCTGCCTTGTATATGAACCGGAGGTTATGGCTGCCGATGGAGATAACATCGTCATGGGCCAGCCGGCGCGAAATGACAAGCTCCCTGTTCACAAAAGTCCCGTTCCTGCTCTGAAAATCGGTGATGTAGTAATTGCCGCCATCATATTCGATTTCCGCATGCACCGAGGAAACCGCTGAGTCCGGGATGACGATGTCGTTTTCGCTGCTCCGGCCGATTCTCAATTGCTTTTCTTCCTCAACCTTGTGCTCCATGATCTTTTCATCGGCGCGGAAAACGATAATATATGGCATGTGTTTGCCCTTTAGAAAATTTGTCAATTGATCGAACGGGGATTTCAGGTTATATACAGAAATCCAAAATATTTTGGAAATGTTACTGTCTGACTATATGCAAGTTCAAAAAAGAGGTCAACCTGGAAATTTTTCAAAAATTATGATGAAATTCCAACGCATTATTTTCGGCATGCGCGTCATATAAAATCAGCATCAATTCGGGAAAAGCCGATTCATGCCCAAACCCCCCAAAGATATAAAGCCGCTGCTCCGGTACTTCGCCATGCTGTTCAAGCTGCATGTGACCGGAAAAAATGATGCATCCGATTCGGTAAGGGTGATTCCCATACTTGAGAAGGCCACCGGCGAATCCATATATGAATTCAAAATGCGGTATCGCTCGGCATGGAAGTCCCGGCGGATGAGCATTGAACCGCTGGGCGAGAAAGTGGAGAGCAAGAGCAGATGTTACAAGGTGATTTACGACGA
>SLGU01000143.1 GCA_007136525.1 Desulfobacteraceae bacterium
ACAACGAGCACCTGATCTGTGTGTCCAGGGGTGTCGCCCGCAACCTGATGGAAACCCTGCGAATGCGCCCGGCATCGGTTTCCGTGATCTACAACGGATTTGAGTTTGACGAGATTGCCCGCCTGTCCGAGGCGCCGCAACCAGTCGCGGATACATTGAAACCCTTTGTCCTGCACGTAGGCCACTTCAAGCGCCAGAAAAGACTGGATCTGCTCCTGGATGCCTGGGCCGTTATCCGGCCCGTGCACAAACTGGTGCTGTTGGGCAAAGGCTCGCCAAGAAAAATGTACCGCCTCAAGGAGCAGGCTGCCAGGCTCGGTATTTCCGAACGCATTGTATTCGCCGGCTGGCATGAAAATGCCTATGCCTGGATGAAGCGGGCTGATCTGCTGGTGCTCAGCTCCGATTTCGAGGGTTTCGGCCGCGTTATCGTGGAAGCCATAGCCACGGGGACGCCGGTTGTCAGTACGGACTGTCCTTCAGGGCCTGCTGAAATTCTTTCGGGGGACATGCGCCAATGGCTCGTGCCGAGAGGCGATGCCCGGGCCCTTGCAGAGAAAATCCGCCTGGCGCTTCAATCCCCGCCTGCGGTTGATTCATCGGCCGTTAAAAGGTTTTCCATTGAATGCATTGTTGACCAGTATTTGAACCTGCCGCTGCGCCGGAAAGCCCTTGCGTTCAGAACGGCGGACCCGGTTGTGGGCGAAATTCCTGCTTTCCCTATTGCCCAGGCCCCTCCCGACGCTGCTGCGAAAAAAGTGCTGTTCATCCCTGTTAGCGGTCCGACCGGCGCGGGTGAATATTATCGCTGCCTGGCATTGGCTGAAGGCTTGTTGCGCCGACAGCCCGGGTGGGCGGTGCATTTCTGCCTGAACCGGAACGCCAGCGTGATGCAGCCAACGGGTATGACCTTCCACCTGCTACCGGATTCACCGACCCACGATAACGCCGGTGTCCGCAGGGTCATGGAAGAATTGCGGCCGGACGCCGTGGTTTTCGACAATACCCTCCGGGGTTCGCAATTGAACAAGGCGAGGCAGATCAGGGCGTCCGTTATTTATATCAGCTCCCGGCCGCACAAGCGCCGCAAAGGCTTTGCATTGCGCAAGCTGCCCCATGTTGACCGGCACTGGATTGTTGCACAGCCAACAAGGCACCGCTTGTCGCTTGTGGAAACCCTTGCCCTTCGCATTGCCGGTGGAATCGGACCGGAATTTTTTTCTTTAATGCTTCCGGACCCGGAGCCTCAGAGAAGGGCGGCATTTCTCGCAACCCATTCATTTGCCGCTGAGGGGTATACCCTTTTTGTGTCCGGCGGCGGCGGCGGTTCAATAAACGGTGCGCCGGCGGCATCCGTGTTTCAGCAGGCGGCCCGCCGGTATCATGATAAGACGGGACGGCCGACGCTTTTGGTTGCCGGCCCCCTGAGCACAATCTCCCTGGCATCCGGAGAACAACGCCTTGAACTCCGGTCCGTATCACCGGGGCAGCTTGCCGACCTCATGGATGGCGCCATTCTGGTGGTCAGCGGCGGCGGCAGCATTGTTCACCAGGCCCTATCCCTTGCCCGCCCTTGCCTGGCGGTACCGGCGGGCGGGAAAGACCAGCCGAATCGTATCCGGGAACTGAAAAACCAGGGGCTTGTTGAATCCTGCGTTCCTGAAGCAACGGTTATGGCCGATGCGGCAGCAATTCTGGCCGAAAACGGCCATCGTCTGAAAGAACTGGCCGAAAACGCAGGCAAGGGTGGGTTTGTCAGCGGTCTCGGTCAGGCGCTTGATGAAATCGAGCGATGCGTTGATCATCCGCCATTGCCCCGGAGCTATTTCAGAAGCAGGGGGGGTCGGTTCAGGCGGCTTTGGCCGGGGCGGCGGAAAGCGCCCCGGAAAATGCCGGAGGAAACCTGTTTCGCCGATGGGCGGAAGGTTTTGCCTGTCCTGCAAAAATACCTGGGTGGGCCTGCTGACTCTCCGGAAATACTGAATCATCATGGTTTTTTATCGCTTAAGGTCAGGGTTGGAGACGCCTTGTACAAAGTGGCTGAATGTGAGAGTAAAACGAGGGCATTACTGGCGGAGCAGGCCCTTAAAGCGGTAGCCGGCAGCAATGGCCCGGTCCCCCGATTTATCTGCCGGTCAGGTGCGGTGATCATCTGCGACTGGGTGTATGGCAATACATGCAAAAAAGAATCAAGCGACATGCAGTTCCGTTATGTCCTGGACTGCCAGGAAAAACTCTATAACACCGCTTTGCCGGACCAGGGCGATATGGATACCCACTATGTGCACCTTGAGAGTCTCCTGGTGCGCTTTTTCCGCATGGCACCGCGCGTTATTCCCCATCAACGGATCAAGGAGATTGTCAATCGCCTGCGGGATCGTCTCCCGGTGCCGGGGCCGTCGCGCATTATCCACCCGGATCTGACCCCGCCAAATATCATTCTCAACGGGCCAAACCCCGTTGTGATCGACAACGAAGTCATCGCCATCGGTTCCGGATACGAATTCGATGTCTGGAATACCGGTGAAGCCCTCTACGGCCACCGCGATCTGAAAAGCATCGAGCGCTATGTCAGGTCATTTCATGAGCGGTGCCCGACCCCGACACTGTTTGAATATCAGCCGGTTTGGGATGATTTCAGGCGGCTCCGGCGGGCGATGAAGGCGATCGAGAAAGGTCGGCTGATCAAGGGCAGGCGAATTATCAACCAAATTGACCGCTTATAGTTTGTGCCCGGTTTCCGGCCGCCTCGAACGTGAAAAGACAATACCCCCTTGACATGAATGGATATTGTCGCGTAAAGAAAACACTGCGATGGGAATTGCGCTATGCTGGCAGAAAGGCCTTTGGCGCGTGTTTTGAAAATTTAACAGGACAGGAAGGACCCTGGAAAATGAACCCGCTGGCTTCTCAGTTGAATGAAATCATCAAAAATGTCAATCCGCATGTTCTGGACATGCTCTCGGATGTCGGGAAAAACCTTTTTTTCCCCAAGGGGATTCTCGCCCAGAGCGCGGAGGCCAAGGAAAAGGCCCACCGCTTGAACGCCACCATCGGGATCGCAAAAGAAGCGGGAAGGCCCATGGTGCTCCAGTCCGTCATGGATTCCATCGGTGGGCTCGAGCCGGAGGAGTCGCTTACATATGCGCCGTCATACGGGCTGCCGGCACTGCGGTCCAAATGGCGCGAGGCCCTGTATCAAAAAAACCCGTCCCTTGCGGGTAAAACCGTCTCCCTGCCGGTCGCGGCAAACGGGATTACCCACGCATTAAGCCTTGTCGCGGATGTATGGGTCGACCCGGATGACGTGATCCTGCTGCCCGATATGATGTGGGGCAATTACAACATGATCTTTTCCGTCCGGAGGAAAGCGGTCATCCGGCAGTACCGGCT
>SLGU01000028.1 GCA_007136525.1 Desulfobacteraceae bacterium
CGTGGCAATGGTCTTCGCACCGGTGGCCAGCAGCTGTTCAAGCCGCTCCGTGTTGATCCGTTTCCCGGTCTTCTCCTCCATCCACATCCTCCCCCCCCCTGCCCCGCAGCAAAAGCCGACCCGCTTCCGCCGCTCGGCTTCCACAAGGGTTAGACCGGGGACAAACCGGGCAACATCCCGGGGAACCTCGTATAACGTGTTGTAGCGCCCCAGGTAGCAGGAATCGTGATAGACCACCGGGCTGCCGCCGCCAAACGGCCGTTTTGCTTGAAATGCGCCCTGGCGGGCCAGATCCCGGATCAGTTCAGTGTGGTGAATCACCTCAAACTGCTTGCCGAACTGGGGATATTCGTTTTTGAAAGTGTTGAAGCAGTGGGGGCAGGCCGTGACGATTTTTCTGACGCCGATGCTGTCGAACATTTCCAGGTTGAAATTGATCAGGTGCTGGGCCAGGTATTCGTTCCCGGCCCTCCTGGCGGTTTCGCCGCAGCACATTTCATCGTTTCCCAGGCAGGCAAAGTTGACATTGGCCTGCTGCATCAGCCGGATCAGGGACCTGCTGACTTTTTTGTAGCGATCATCAAACGATCCGGCGCACCCCACATAGAACAGGTATTCAAAACCGGGATTGTCCTCAGGGGTTGGAACCCAAAGGTCTGCAAGCCAGTCCCCCCTCGTATTGGATGCCAGGCCCCACGGGTTAGACAGGTTTTCACAACCCTTGAAAAACTGGGTCAACTCCCGGGGAAACCGGCTTTCCACCTGCACCAGGTAGCGCCTGAGGTCGACAATGTTGTCCACATGCTCGATCATCATGGGGCAGTTGGCGATACAGTGCCCGCAGGTGGTGCATGACCAGATGACCTCCTCATCGATCACCCCGCCTGCCAGGGAATCCCCTTCCCACTGCGCCAGCAATGCCGAAGCCTGTTCAGGCCTGTGTCTCAACCTTGCGACAGAGGCCCGCCACATCAGGGGCGTTTTCTCCTTGAGATGATCCCGCTCTTTCATGATCAGCATCATGGGAGAGAGCGGTTTTCCTGTGAGATGGGCCGGGCAGTTGGCCTGGCACCGGCCGCACTCTGCACAGGTGTACATGTCCAGGCCGCGCTTCCAGGAAAACTCCTCGATTTTACCGACGCCGAAAAGGGCATCTTCATCTTCGAATTCCTGGCGGGACAGGGCGCCGGCCGGTTTCCGGCTCCTCAAGAAGATAGACGGCAAAGCGGTGATTTCATGAAACTGCTTGCAATAGGGAAGGTAATTCAAAAAGGCAAAGGCCAGCAGGAGGTGCCCCCAGAAGCCGACCGAATGAAGCCGGGCCGTCGCCGTATCCGCCCCTGTCAGGCCGAACGAGGCAAGCACCTGTTGCCCGGCAACACCCAGAAAGGACGTCAACTGCTCCGGGTGATCCGGAACCAGGAGGAAAAGGCTGGCGGTGTAAAGCCAGTCCATGAGCATCATGGAAAAAATCCATAACAGGATAATGAACGCTTCGGGATTGTGAAACATTCGCTTCGGCCTGTTAAAGGCGCGGTTGTAGATCGCCAGTCCGCAGCCGGCCATCACCGCCAGAGTGAAGAGGTCCTTGGCGAAGGCGTAAGCCGGCCCGAGCTGCCCGTGGCCGAACCCGGGGAGGTGCCAGTCCGGCACAAACCCCCGGCCGATGACATGGATGGTGTTGATGGTCACCACCAATGCACCCCAGAATATCAGGATATGGGCCACCCCGTGAAACCATTCAAACCGCTGGAGGAAACGGAACTGGCCCAACCCGTATTTCAAGACATCTTTTACCCGTGACCCGGGTGATTCCCAGCGCACATCGGGCTGCATGACGATCAGGGGTAGAAACCGCCTGGCAAGCGACCAGGAAAGAAGCCCGAAGCTGACAATCAGCAGAAATGCCGTCAGAAGCGGGTTCATGGGTTTCCGATTTCCTTTTGCAGCGCAGCGGTGAGCGCCGGCACGGCCTTGAACAGATCGGCCACCAGGCCGTAATCGGCAATCTGGAAAATCGGCGCTTCCTCGTCCTTGTTGATGGCCACGATGACCTTGCTGCTTTTCATGCCGGCCTGGTGCTGGATGGAACCGGAGAGCCCCACGGCGATATACAATTCAGGCGCCACGATTTTACCGGTCTGGCCGATTTGCAGGTCATTGGGCATCCATCCGGCATCCACGGCCGCCCGCGTCGCCCCGGCCGCCCCCCCGAGCAGGTCGGCCAGGCTTTCGATAATGGCAAAATTTTCCTTGCCGTTGACCCCCCTCCCCCCGGAAACCACCACACGGGCCTCGGTGGGGTCCGGCCTTGCGCTGACGGTTTCACGCATCTCCACGACCCGGGCGCGGGCCGCCGGCAGGGTCACCTGCAACGGCTCGATCACGGCTTCACCGGTACCGGGCTCGGCTGCCGGAAAAGCCGTGGGCTGCACCGTGAGAACCTTGACCGGCGTGGTGATCTCAATCATGGCCAGGGCGTTTCCCGCCCACAAGCCGCGCAGGAAATACTGACCGTCATATCCGGTCACATCCGAACCCATCCCGGCTGAGAGTTTTGCCGCCACCCTGGGCATCATGTCTTTTCCCATGGTTCCGGAGCTCATTGCCACCAGGTCGGCTTCGCAGACTTTGGCCGCCTGGACTGCTGCCGCGCTCCAGGATTCGGCCGTGTAGTCTGCCAGTCCGGGGTCGTCTGCCACGAATATCTTCGATGCGCCAAAGGGCTTGAGATCCCCGGCGATTTCCCCAACCCCGTGGCCGATAACGGCAATGCAAAGCTCAGCCGAAAACTGTTCGGCAAGCGTTTTTCCAAAGGAAATCGCATGCAGCGTCGTTTTCCTGAGTTTTCCCCTGTAATGCTCTGCAATGATACAAACCCTTGGCATTCGTCAATTCTCCTGAAAATCTATGCTTTCTCCAGTATATGGATGCACATGGCCGCTTCTTCGACGCCGATGTTTCCGCCGCCGTTTTCCGCCAGCCCGAGCCTTGCCCCATCCACCTGTCTTTTTCCTGCTTCACCGCGCAACTGCAGGCCCAGTTCATAAATCTGCGCCAGGCCCGATGCGCCGATGGGGTGGCCGCGGCATTCCAGGCCGCCGCTGGTGTTGACCGGCTGCTTGCCGCCAATTTTGGTCGCCCCTGTTTCCGCATAAGGTCCGCCTTCTCCCATGGGACAGAACCCCATGGCTTCGGTCTGGTGGAGCTCGCCGTAGGCCGTGGCATCGTGGAGTTCCGCGAGGCTGATATCGCCAGGGCTTACACCGGAGGCCTCGTAGGCCTGCTTTGAGAGGCGTTCGCCGATGTCTTCCCCGTCAAAATCCCGATCCGTCCCGGAACCGTGCACCGAGGCACGGATTTTAACCGGCCGTGGTGCTGTGAGCTTTTTC
>SLGU01000063.1 GCA_007136525.1 Desulfobacteraceae bacterium
GCGTTCAATATCTGCGTTGTGCGCAATTTTCGAAGAATCTCACGTACGGCTAAGTACGCTCAATTCTTCAAAAATTGCTCGCGCCAGGATCTTGAACGTTTTACAAAGCCGTCTGAAAACGACTTCCACGGAAGCGGATTGGTTTTCGATTTTAAATATTTGAAAAATATAGTTATTTTTAATTTTATCCATTGCTGTTGCAAACGACTTACTTACTGCAAAAATACCGCGTAGCGGGATCAATAGCTTTTTAGGGGTTCATCAATGTAACACGGATTGAATAATAACCAGTCTTCGGATGGATACCATGAGCACCAGGGCAGTTTTTATAATCATTGCATTGTTGACCGCAGGGTGCACGGCACTGATCGGCGGATGTGCCGGAACCGGTTCCGGCGTGGAACTGCGAATGATCGAAAGAGGAACCTTTTCGAGCATAACCGCCAGAGAACCCGTTTTTGTCGTTATTTCGGACACCAGTGCCTATGGGGCGCTTTTTGCCCGGATTGGCGCCTGGAAACAGGATTCAGGCGCCGCGCCGCCGGTGGACTTTGAAAAACAGCTGGTCGTGGGTGTTTTGATAGGGGAGAAGCCGACAGCAGGATATACCGTGGCGATGAATAAGACGGCACGGGTTGGCGATGGCATCCTTACGATAGACGTCATCACGGCATACCCGCCGTCGGATGCCCTCACGGCCCAGGTTGTGACCAGCCCCTATGCCCTGGCCGTGGTTGAAAGAGGGGATTACACCCGCGTGGCTTTTGTCGATGCCGGTGGAAACGTCATGAAAACGGTTGATGTGCCGTAGTTTGAAAAGATCCCATAAAAGGACGAAAACCATGCCCAAACCAGAAGAAATGTTTCAGTGTCAGACCGTTAATTGCGGATGCATCTACAACCCGGAAAAAGGAGACCGCAAAGGCAAGGTGCCGAAAGGTATCAATTTCGAGGAGTTGCCGGAGGAATGGAAGTGCCCGGTTTGCGGGGCAAGCAAAAAAGCCTTCAGGCCTCTGGGCGGACCCGGAGCAGCAGGGTAAGCCCGTTTTAACGGGAAAGGCCAATGACCATTACCAGAAGACAATTTATCCAGACCCTCCTTTTGTCCGGCGGCGCCCTGCTGTTTCCGGGGCACTTTTCCTGCCGTGGGATCAGCGCCAACGGGGAAGCCTTCCGGCCTGCCTACCTTGAACTTGAAGCAAAAGGCCTGTTTTCCGAACGGGTTGAGCAGGCATACGCCATATTTGAAAAATGCACGCTCTGCCCCCAGCAATGCGGGGTAAACCGGACCCGGGGGGAAAAGGGGATCTGCAGGGCGACCGACCGCCTGGTCGTATACAGCCGTCAGCCCCATTTCGGCGAGGAGTTGCCCTTGGTCGGCCAAAAGGGTTCGGGAACCCTATTCTTTTCCAATTGCAGCCTCAGGTGCGTGTTCTGCCAGAATTGGCCCATTGCCCATGAAGGCCGGGGGTGGGACATCAGCGATGAACGCCTTGCCGATATGATGCTTGAGCTGCAGAAAATGGGCTGCCACAACATCAACCTGGTCACCCCGACACACGTGATGCCCAACATTCTCAATGCAACGCGCATTGCCATGAAAAAAGGGCTCACCCTGCCGCTCTGCTACAATACCGGTGGCTACGAATTGACGGAGAATATTCGGCTTCTGGACGGCATTGTGGACATCTACCTGCCGGATTTCAAGTTCATGGACGCGGACATGGCGCTTCGATACACGGTCAGCGCAGGGGATTACCCGGAACAGGCAAAAAGGGCGATTGTCGAGATGCACCGGCAAACGGGTGACCTGGTGGTCGATGAGCGGGGTATTGCAAAACGGGGCCTCATGGTGCGGCACCTGGTCATGCCCAACCATGTGGCCGGCACGCGTGAATTTGTGGCATGGGCGGCGGAAAACCTTTCAAAGGACACGTATATCAATATCATGTCCCAGTACCGGGTCGAACACCGGGCGTTTGAATACCCCGACATTGCGCGCGCCATCAGTCATGGAGAGTTCATCGAGGCCATCGACTGGGCCAAGGCGGCGGGGCTTTCAAACCTGGACCGGCGATCCATTGCCCAATACGAGGTGTTTAAGCGCAGAATATAGGCTGATAGGGACACCTGTCTTGCTGGATCACGCCCATTTCCCCCTGACCGGCGCGGCGCAATAACCGCATCGGCCGTTTTTCATGTGCATCGCCTCGATCACGAAACCCATCCGTTCAATGACCATTTTTCCGCATTCGGGGCAGAAGGTGTTTTCCCCCTTGTGTCCGGTGACCCTGGCGACATAGACATAACGGAGGCCGGCCGACATGGCGGCGTCACGGATCCGGTCCAGGGTGGCCACGGGTGTCGGCGGCAGGTTGGTCAGCTTATAAAGGGGATAGAAGCGGGCAAAATGAACGGGCGTGTCCGGGCCGAGTTCATCTATGATCCATTCGCACATGCCTTTTACCTGCGCCACGGCGTCGTTTGCGCCGGGAATCACGAGGTTGGTGATTTCGATGTGAACGCCTGCGCGTTTTAATGCTTTCAGGGTGTTTTTCACCGGCTCGATTTCACCGCCCACCATTGTCTTGTAAAACCCGCTGTCAAAGCCTTTCAGGTCCACGTTGACCGCATCAAGGTGCCCGGTTATGGCCTGCAGGGGTTCCGGCGAGATGTAGCCGCTGGTATGGGCCAGATTCAGAAGTCCCGCCTTTTTCGCCAGAGCGGCGATGTCGTACATGTATTCAAAAAAAACCACCGGTTCGCCAAAGGCAAAGGAAATGGCGCCGGCACCGGCTGATGCGGCATGGGCGACGATTTTTTCCGGCGGCAGGTCGTAGGCATGCACCTCTTCCGGTGAAACCAATGCCATGTCCCATACCTCGCAGAAGCGGCATTCAAGGGGGCATCCGGCGGTGGACACGGAAAGGGCCCGGGTGCCAGGCGCCACGTGAAAAAAGGGTTTCCGTTCAACGGGATCCATCTGGACCAGCACCGGATTGCCATATGCCAGGGTATAGGCTTTTCCGTTCCTGTTTTCACGGACGCGGCATTTTCCTCTTTCTCCCCGGGGAATGCGGCATTGCATGGGACACAAGGTGCATTGGACGGCGGCGTTGGAAAGGGGTATAAACCACGGGGACGGCCGCGGGTTGATGAACCCTTTTTTTGGCGATGCGGCATAAGCGGTGCCGGTTCTGCCGGGAAAGTCCCCCGTGCCGGTAAGGAAAACGGCGCAGGCGCCGTAAAGGCCTGCCTTTATAAAATCGCGCCGGGTGAGAGGGCGATCAGTCTGGTTTTTTTTCATTGCGCCTCCATTTTTTCAGGGTGGAAAGGGAAGCCGTGCAAGCCTGGCAGGATCAGGGTGGACAGGGTGGACTTAGTGGA
>SLGU01000029.1 GCA_007136525.1 Desulfobacteraceae bacterium
CGGCCGTAAAAAAAACCAGGAAAAAAAGAAATATGCCTGTTATTTCCTTTCGCATGAAGCAGCTTTCAAACTTCCAGGATAAACGGCAGAATCACCGGCCGCCGTTTAATGGTGAAATTGAAATGTTCACGCAGCGCTCCGGGCAGGCGCTTCCTGAGCAATTCCGCCCTGTGCGGCATGTCGGATATATCTTCAATGATTTCAAGTATAATGCATTTGGCGTCTTCCAGGATATGCCCCTTTTCGATTTCAAATACAAATCCCTTTGAAACGATTTCCGGGCCGAAAATCACAAACCCGGTTTCCTCGTCAATAATCAGGTTGATAACGACCAGTCCCTCTTCCGACAGAATGCGCCTTTCCTTGAGCACCACGCGCCCCACGTCGCCGACGCCCTTGCCGTCAACAAGCACGCGGCTGGTGGGCACCCTGCCCACAATGGCTGCCTTTCCTTGTGAAAACTCTATAATATCGCCGTCTTCCGCCAACAGCACGTTCTCCCTGCCGATGCCCGAGGATTCGGCCAGCCGTGCATGATGGACCAGGTGCCGGTACTCGCCATGAATCGGTATAAAATAGTCGGGCCGGGTCATTTCCATCATCATGACCAGCTCTTCTTTGAAGGCATGGCCGGATACATGGATGTCTGAGATCTTTTCGTAGACGACATTGGCCCCTTTTCGGAACAGGTTGTTGATGATTTTGGCAATCGCCTTTTCATTGCCGGGAATGAACTTGGACGACAGGATCACCGTGTCGTTCTGCCGGGCCCGGATCTGCTTGTGCATACCCGTGGACATCCGGGCAAGTGCCGACATGGGCTCTCCCTGGCTCCCGGTGGTCATGATCAGGATCTGATCGTCGGGGTAATCGTTTATTTCATCGATGGTGATCTCCAGCTCTGGAGGAATTTTCAGCAGATTCAGGGATTTTGCGATCCGGACGCTCAACTCGATGCTCCGCCCGTTGAAAATAATCCTGCGGTTGCCCGATCCGATGATATTGACGATCTGCTGAATCCGGGACACGTTGGATGCGAAAAGGGCGATAATAACGCGTCCCGGGCTGTCCCGGATAATCGCTTCCAGCGTTTTGCTCACCTGTTCATCCGACGGTGTGCGCCCTTCCTTTTCCACGTTCGTCGAGTCCGACAGGAGCGCAAGAACACCCTGATCCCCGCATCGGATAAACGCCTCGGTGTCGGTCTGCATCCCCTCGATGGTGGAATCGGATATCTTGAAATCCCCGGAGTGGACAATCAGCCCTTCAGGGGTATGAATGGCAATGCCGACACCGTCGATCACGCTGTGGTTGACCCGCATGAACTCGAAAACAAACGGGTCGATGGCCAACCGGTCTCCCGGGTGAATGGTTTGCAGCAGGCTGGCGGATGCGGAAATGCCGTGCTCTTCAAATTTACTGCCCGCGATGCCCAGGGTGAAGGGTGTCCCGTATACCGGCACGCTGACTTCCTTGAGCAGGTAAGGCAGGGCGCCGATATGGTCCTCGTGGGCATGGGTGAGGATAATCGCCTTGAGCCGGGACTTGTTCTGCACAATATACCCCATGTCCGGGATCACGCAGTCGACGCCAAGCATGTAGTCTTCAGGGAACATCAGCCCCGCGTCGATGATGACCATCGCGCCCGCACAATCGAGCACCATCATGTTCAAACCGATTTCGCCAAGGCCGCCCAGGGGTATGATTTTTAACACGAAAAACCTCCGATAGTTTCACCCTTCAGGCGGTTTGTGATCAAAAACGTGCGGATCTTTAAACGCATGCCACTTTTTCCCTTTTTAACCGGCATAAGGCCTTCGTTTCAAGCTATGATGGAAAGCCGCTCAAAAATGGCGTCCACCGAGTCGATCAACCAGTTTCTTTGCTCAAGGCCGGCATTGGCGATGCATTCGCAGCGGATCCGGTTGTCGGTGCGTACCAGCAGTTCACAGCAGAGTGCGTCCGGCTTCAGTTCAAGCGCAAAATAAAAGGGATGGCAGTCCGCATGGGATTTCTGGCACTGCGAATAAAGCGCCGGTTCCAGCGGTATGCGGTAGACGCCGCCCAGCCTGGCCGGACCGTAATGCGCATCCAGGCATTCTTTCAACACCTTGAAATCACCGGGTCTTATTTCGTCGATCACGTATTGCTTCATAATCGGACAAAATACCATAACGGACGGGATTACGCAAGAAATGGTTATACCGCGCAGCCTTCAAATGCCATGAGCTTTTTTTTCATATCCAGACCGCTGCCAAAACCGCCGAGGCCGCCGTCTTTACGAATGACCCGGTGACAGGGGATGATAATGGGGAAGGGATTCTTTCCGAGGGTGTTCCCGACGAAACGGGCCGCCCCCGGTCGTCCTATGGCTTTTGCAATGGCGCTGTAGGCGGCAGTATCGCCAAAATCGATCGCCGCAGTTTTATGATACACCAGGCGCTCAAGGGAAGTAAAACCGTCAATCTGCAACAGCGGCCACGGCGGATGGACAGGACGCCGGTCCAAATAGGCGCTGAAAAACCGTTCAATGCGTTCGAACGCTTCTTTTTCAGACGGGCGGGGACGAGCATCCGGGATTGGGATAACGTTTCCGCCATCTTCCCCTGGCAGGATCACGCGCGTCAAAACAAACGGGTCAGGCGCGTACGTCACGGAAATAACGCCGACAGGCGAATTGAACGAATAAACAAAGGCGTCAAAAAGGGCGTTTTTCATAAGGCGATGCCGGGAGGAATAAGCGTTTCAGGCGGGGGAAGTGCACAGGCCGCACAATCGGGCCCCAAAAAAACATCCCCGGCCCGATTGCGGGGCCGGGGAAAAAACGGACTGAGTTTAGGTTTCCTCAACGACTATCGCACCGGGCTCGCAAACCTCTATGCAGCTATCACAACCAAGGCATTCATCCGCATTGACCGGAATGGACTTGCCATCCTGCATTTCAAACACTTCAGTCGGGCACACATCCACACACTCTTCACAACCTTCACACTTGTCGGCATCTACCGTTGGAATAAAAGCCATCTTGCATCTCCTTTTAATTGATTTTTACAAAGCAGGCTGTTGGTTAGTCAGTTCATGGTTATCAAGTTTTCTGCCATATACCAAATAAACATCCAAGTCAAGGAATCATATACCATATTTGCTATTTTCCAATCATGGCCGGAAAATCGAGCATCAATTCCTTTGGCTGCAGGTTTTCTGCCGGCTTAGTGGTCGAGGGCATAAATACAGTGACGCACCGAGATGGTCGAGGCGCCCGTCCCGCAAGGCGCGAGAAGCGAGAATACCGGGCGTATTTGAGCGCCGAGAAACGCCGCCGGGACGGGATGCATCGACCATCGAATGCCGCTGTATTTATGTCCTCGACCACTAAGCACCGGCCC
>SLGU01000238.1 GCA_007136525.1 Desulfobacteraceae bacterium
CGCCCAGGAGATCACCATCGACTTCACGGTCACCTACCCAAGGGATATGCCGCCCCCGGTTTTTTAACCTGACCGGGAGGGCATTACTTCGGTGCATTATTGAAACAATGCCCGGTATTTCCCGTACCCCGCCGTTTCCAGGTCCGCTGCGGGGATAAAACGGAGTGCGGCCGAGTTCATGCAGTACCGGAGTCCCGTGGGGGGCGGGCCGTCCGTGAACACGTGCCCCAGGTGGGAGTCGGCTATTTTGCTTCTCACCTCGGTGCGCACCATGAAAAGCAGCCTGCGATCCTTTTTCTCATGGAGCACGCCTTCCTCGATGGGCCTTGTGAAGCTTGGCCAGCCCGTACCCGAATCATATTTGTCGGTTGAAGAAAAAAGCGGCTCGCCTGAAATGACATCCACGTAGATGCCCGGTTCCTTGTTGTCCCAGTATGCGTTTTCAAAGGGGCGCTCGGTGCCGTCCTCCCGGGTTACGTGAAACTGGAGCGGTGTCAGGGTTTTTTTCAGCGCTTCGTCCGAAGGTCTGACGTAACCAGCGGCCCCCGGTTTATTGTCCGCAGCCTTTAAAACCCCCCAGTGCTTTTTCACGAACGGGTCCCTGCCAGATTGCTGGCGGTATAGCGAATACCGGACAGGATTTTTTTTGTGGTAATCCTGGTGGTATTCCTCGGCCGGGTAAAAGGTGGTAAAGGCTTTGATCTCCGTTACAACGGGATCGGAAAACATGCCGGACTGCTCCAGCCGGGCCTTTGAGGCCAGGGCTTTTTCCCGCTGGGCGTCGTCATGATACCAAATGACAGACCGGTAATGGGCCCCCCGGTCCACGAATGAGCCGCCGCCGTCCGTGGGGTCGATCTGGCGCCAGTAAATATCGAGCAGCCTGTCGTAATCGATTTTGTCCGGATCGTAGGTGATCTGGACGGCTTCCACGTGGTCGGTCAACCCCCTGGCAACGTCCTCGTAGGACGGGTTCTCGGTTTCTCCGCCGGCGTATCCCGATATGATGCGGACAACCCCACCGGCATCTTCAAATGGGGCGACCATGCACCAGAAGCACCCGCCGGCAAATGTCGCCTGTTCATAGGTGCTGTTATCCTTGTTTATATTTTCCATCCCATGGTTCTCCTTTTCGCGTGCCGGGCTGCAGCCCGCGGCAGCCGACAGGACGAAAGCGGCTATCGCTATCCATACAACCCTTGTGACAATTCTGTTTTTCACCATCAGCTCCTGTTTTTGAAGAAATCAATAAAAATACAATAAGAACTCTTGTGTCATATTCAATGCAAGGTAAACGTTTCAGAGGCTTTAAGGACATTTTCCCCCGGCACCACCCGGGAAAAATGTATACTTTTTCATGCTGTATATTATTGTACACAGTATGAAAAAGTATACATTTTCCGTTTGTTGCCAAAGGCCTGAATGTGGCGTGCCCTGCTTTCATCCGTAATACAGTGAAAAGCAAGATCCCACAGTATAGTGCGATGAACAGGCGCTTTGTCGGAGGGGCGATAGGATGGTGTTGCCGGTTAATGCGGTTCAGAATTGGTAGCTGGCATGCGCCTTGCATCGATTGAGACGTCAGGGCAGCCATACCTGCAGTATTTTTCAGAAAGGCCGGTCGCAGGCAAGGGCCGCAAAAATGGTAATTAACCAGGACGGGGTGATATTATGACAAGAAAATCCGTACAAATGATTTTATGGGTAACTGTAGCCGCCGTTTTTATGCTGTTGTTGGCTGGATGTAACAGCGAGAGCGCGTCAACAAAAAAGGCGGACACAAGTTCGTCCGTTCAAGGGGCAGCTTCAGAAAACATGCCGGAGGAAAGTGGATCTGAGGCAGATTCACCTGAGAAAAATGGCGGTGCGGAACCCGCCGGTGAGGAACAAAAAACAGACAAAGATGATGAACAGCAGGCATCATCGGGTGACGACCCTCCTGATCACACGAAGGCGGATGGCACCGCAATCGAAGAACCTGCGTTGGAAAAAGGCACCCTCACCCTCTATCTTGCCGATGCCACCACCAATTACCAGGCCGTTTATGTGACGGTTTCGGAAGTTCAGGTATGCATGTCCGGAAACGGTGAAGAAGGTGAAGGTGCGCCCGGGGAAGAGGGAGAACATGAAGAAGGATGGATAACCGTTGCGGAACCGGGGCAAACCTATAACCTTCTGGAGCTGGTCAACGGCGTGATGGCCGAGTTGGGAACCACGGAGCTTGAAACCGGCTATTATACGATGCTTCGGATGATTTTAGGGGATAATCCCGATGACGCGGAAAACCTGCTCGGGTTTTCGCATCCCTATCCAAATTATATCATTACCGGATCGGGTGAAGAAATTGCGCTTTTTGTACCCAGCGGTTATCAGACCGGCATCAAGCTGGTATCCGGCTTTGACATTGTCGCAGGTGCGAGCACGGAGCTTGTCCTTGATTTTGACGCCTCGAGAAGCGTGGTCAAGGCCGGCCAAAGCGGCAAATACCTGCTCAAGCCCACCATCAAAGTTGTCGACAGCATCAGCCGGGCTGATGTTAACGGTGCAGTGAGCGACCCGGATGGAGAAGGCATACCGGGCGCCATTGTCAGTGCGCAGATTTACGATGCGGGGGATGCGGATGCAGGCATTGACCCGGTGGTTGAGGTTTTCACCTCTACCCAAACGGGGGATGACGGCAACTACCGGCTGTATCTGCCCCCGGGTGACTATCATATCGTGGCGTACAAAGGTCCCGGGGAAGGGGAAACAATGGCATACGGCCCTGGGTGCAAAATGCTCGAAACCGACTATAATTTCAATTACACGGAAAATTTTGACCTTGAGGCAAACCAGACCGGGACGTTGTCGGTCACCATTGAGATTCTTCCGGAACAGGATCAGACGGTTTCCATCAGTGCATGGAAAATCCTTGATTGTGATGGGAGCACGGTGCATGTTGAATTGCCGCCGCCCTTGAACATCAATGCCCAGGTTCAGGTTGAAACGCATGAAATGGTTTTACCGGAAGGCACTTACACGATCCTTGCCGCAACGGAAGAAATAGCTTTAAGACAAAGCGTGGAAATCGTTTCCGGGGAGACGGCTGAGCTGAGCTTTGACTTCATCGGTGAGACTGCCAACGACGGAAACGATGACGATAATGGGGGGGATAACGGCAGTGAGGATTAAATGATCGGCACAATACCCGGTGCCCCAGGTTGAAATTGTCCTTAAAAAATAAACCGGGCATGCAGGACCGGATAATGATTTTCGGTATTGCATGCCCGGTTTTCCTTTCTACCTCACCGGTCGAATCCTTCGTCAAAACCCGGCGCCATAGATCCCTCGGGGGGCGGGTATCCCTCTATCCCGGCACCCGGGTATGAAAGGGCGTC
>SLGU01000280.1 GCA_007136525.1 Desulfobacteraceae bacterium
CAGCGATGCTCACAAAGCTGCCGTTACCGGTGACACCGTAGGCGATCCCTACAAAGACACCGCTGGCCCTGCTATCAATCCGTTGATCAAGATCCTCAACGTGGTTGCTCTGCTGATGGTGCCGTTTTTGCTGTAATATAACGGCAGTTCAAATGGAAGACAGGTAAGACAGTACAAAGGGCCGGTGATTTTCACCGGCCCTTTTTCATTTGCTTTTCACTTGAAAAAATGCTAAGGTCTATTTTTCGGAATAAATATTGCATACTTATTAAATTTTCGGGTGAAATGAAATGGCTGAAAAAGCACAGGCCAAAACACCAACCGCTGACGAATTTCAAACCGGCGATCTGGCGGTTTATCCCGCTCACGGCGTCGGGCTGATCGAATCGATTGAAAGCAGGCGGATAAACGACACGCAGCATGATTTCTATATCATGAGAATCCTGGACAACGCCATGGTGATCATGATTCCGACCATAAACGTCAAATCGGTCGGTTTGCGCGCCGTGATCAACGAAAAAGAAGTGCCCGCCCTATATGCGGTTTTAAAAGAAAAAAAAGATGGCCTCCACGACAACCAGACCTGGAACCGGCGCTACAAGGAGTACATGGATAAAATCAAATCCGGCTCACTTTTTGACGTTGCGGAGGTTTTCCGGGACTTGTACTTGCTGAAGCTCACAAAAGACCTCTCCTTCGGGGAACGAAAACTGCTGGACACCTCAAAAAACCTGCTTCTAAGGGAGATCTGCACCGCCCTGGAAAAAGATGAAACCGACGTCTGGAATACGATCGAAGATCTCTTTACCAGCAATAACGGGAATGGCAGAAGTGAAGGTGCTTCCGCCTGACACGGATGGATTTGCCCGCATCGACATTAAAGTCGGAACCGAGGCTGCAGGCAGGCGTTTTGACCATTTTGTATCCGAGAGCCTGCCCGAATACACCCGCAGTGCAATTGTCCGGATGATCCGTATCGGCCGGATTAAACTCAACGATTCAACAACAAAGCCGGGGCATCGACTCCGACTGCAGGATCATATTACCGGCAGCCTGCCTGAAGAAATATCATCCGATACCAGTGAACCCCTGCCCGAACCCCTTGAGATTGACATTGTCTACGAAGACGATTGCTTTATCGTCATCAACAAACCCCCCGGCATTGTCGTGCATCCCGCACCGGGCCACTCCAGCGGCACCCTCGTCCATGGCCTGTGCCACCGATACCCGGAGATAAAGCGTGCAGGCCCCCCCGGCAGGCCGGGCATCGTCCATCGCCTCGACAAAGGCACATCCGGCCTCCTGCTCGTTGCAAAAACCGAAAAAGCCCGCTTGCAACTGTCTGAACTGTTTAAATCAAGACACGTTGAAAAAACATACCTCGCGTTTGTTTACGGCAATCCGGACAACACCGGCCGCATCACCCTGCCAATTGCACGGCACAAAAAAGACCGGAAGAAAATGGCAATCCCCGTCGACCCGGCCCAAGGCAGGGATGCGGATACGGCATGGGAGGTCGTCTCGCGTTTCAACAGCATCTGTTATTTGAGGCTTCGGATAAAAACCGGCAGGACCCACCAGATACGCGTTCACTGCGCATCCATGGGGCATCCAATAGTAGGGGATACGACCTACGGATTCAAAAACCCGTCCCGGGCAATGCAGTTGGACCCTGAAACGGCCAACCTGGCAAGAACCGCAAAACGCCAGATGCTCCATGCCTGGAAAATCACCCTGCCCCATCCTGAAACAGGCATCGAAACAACTTTTGAGGCACCGCTGGCCGGTGACATGGCAGACTTCTACCGACAGCTGAAAACAATATCCGCAGAGCCGTCAAGTGACTGCTTCCGCTTATTCTGATTTGGTTTTTCGAAATCGAAATCAGGTCCTACGTCTTTTCCCGTTTTTCCAGGATGCAGCGTTTTTCAGCTGAATCAAACGTCATGAAAATATCTTCATTGTTTTTCTTTTCAGAAGCAAGCCGGCCGTATGACTGTTTTATCCGCCTGACAAAATCTTCTTTCTTTTCCGGCTGGGCGTTTTCGCCAAGACGCTCCAGCTTTTCCTTTTGCACCTCCCAGAGCCGATCCACACTGTAAATGAACTGATTCTCAGCCTGGCCTTTATTTTCAGCGTGTCCCGGCCCGGCCTGTGCGGCCTGTTCCTGCTTGTTCTCCGCCCGGCGCTTTGCCTCCGCGTTTATCCATAACTGCTTCCAGGCGTTTTTGTAGTAATATACTTTCCACTGGAGATTATCCAGAAGGGTTTCCAGGTACTTGGTTGTGATCGAAGGGTCAATTCGAAACCGCTGAATCTTTTCAATAAGATCTTCATGCCGCGGATGCGGGTTTTTCTGACGATCCGCAAGGTAAAGACGGATTTTGTTGTCCATGCCTTCCACCTGCCGTGTCAGGACGGCAAGCTGGTTTTCGACTTCCCTTCTGCGCTTTAGTATATCCATGTCGACTCCTTAAACCTCAGGCCTGTTTCAGGGCCCTGGCCCGTCGTCACATACGGCCTGCCAGTATGGCTGCGCCCAGGGCCCCGTTTACCTGGGCATATTCGGAAACCTGTATCGGGGCGTCCAGCTTTTTTTCCAGGGCCATGCGCATGCCCCTGTTTTTTGCCACGCCCCCGGTCATCATCACCGGCAAGGCCACGCCGACCCGCCTGGCCATGGCGGAAATCCGGGCGGCCGCTGAATCGTGAATACCGGCAATGATATTTTCTCGGGTTTCACCTCTGGCAATCAGCGAAATAACCTCGGATTCGGCAAAAACAGTGCAGATACTGCTTATCTTGGCAGGGTTGCCCGACAGGGACAATTCACCGAAATCATCCAGCTCGACCTCAAGGGCCCGGGCCATGACTTCCAGGAAGCGCCCCGTTCCAGCGGCGCACTTGTCGTTCATTGCAAAATCGACCACCTTGCCGGATTGATCCAGGCGAATGACCTTGGAATCCTGGCCGCCGACATCGATGACAAAACGGGTTTCAGGGTTGACAAACCATGCACCGGCACCATGACAGGTGATCTCGGTAATCGCTTTATGGGCAAAATCCACGGCGTTTCGGCCATAACCGGTTGAAACAATGCATTCCAGGTGGTCAAAGGGAACACCCGCTTCAGCCAGCAAAGCGTCCAACACTTCCCTTCCGGCCCGCTTGGCACTGTACCCGGTGAACTGAACACGGGTTCCCAGTATTTGTTCCCCCTTCAATACGACCGCTTTTGCGGTGATGGACCCGATATCGATACCCGCGGTGATTTTCTGCATATCCATCTATATTTCATCTTCCTGAAAAATTAACCGTTCAGATAAAGGACAGTTCCGTGGGGTGGGGGTGTGCGG
>SLGU01000166.1 GCA_007136525.1 Desulfobacteraceae bacterium
GGGGCGAGTTTGCAGGGTGCGGCTTATCGAGCCATGGAGATGCCCCGGGGACTCACAGTTGCGAAGGGTAATCCCATCCCCCCCGCATTGGAAATGTAACCGATTTATAAACGTATACTGTGCTTTCATATCCTCTGAAACCCAACAAAAGGTGCGCCATGACCACTGCCTATCAATTGACCATCCCCGTTGAAAACAAGCCCGGAAAACTTGCCGAAGTTTCAAGCATTCTCGCCAGGGAAAAAATCAATATCCGGGCGATCACCATTTCATCGTTCGGCCAGAGCGGTTTTCTCAACATTATGGTTGACGACCCGAAGCTGGCCCGAAAAGCGCTTGAAAAAGAAGGTATCACCGTTGAACTCAAGGAGATCATAGCCGTAATATTAGAGGACAGGCCCGGCGGCATGGACAAGTTGGTGCAGTATATGGGAGAGGAAGGCATCAACATCGAAAATGCATACGGATTTGTGCTGGAAAGCCATAAAACAGCAGTCTTCATAATAGATGTATCCGATATTGACAGAACCCGGAGCATCTTGAAAGAGCAGGGCTTTAAAACCCTTGGAACCGAGGCGCTCGCAACCATTGAGCCGTTTCATTATCTCAAGTATTAAAGCAGGCTCGGCAGGTACAGGGCGATCCAGGGGAAAGGAATAAGCAGCAGGGTTGCGATAATCATCGCGATGAGCATGGGCACCACGCCCTTGAAAATCGTATTCAGCGGCACGTCACGGGCTACGCCGCTGACCACGTATACATTGACGCCGACCGGGGGCGTGATCACCCCTATCTGGGTTACCATTACAATAACGACGCCGAACCAGATCGGGTCATAACCGAGTTCAATAACCACCGGGAAAAAAATCGGGATGGTCAGCATAATCAGGGCAAGGGCGTCAATGAAGCATCCGCCGACAAAATACACGAGGATGATAAAAAACATGATCAAGGCAGGCGCCAGGTCAAACGCCGTGATCCAGGCGGCAATGTCATAGGGTATGCGGGAAACAGCCATAAACCTGCTGAAAATGGTGGCACCCGCCACAATAACGAGTATCATGCAGGTAATCCGTGTCGTTTCAAAAAGGGCCTGCCCAAACCCTTTCAAATCGAGATTCCCACGGATGACCGCGATGACAAGGGTGCAGAACGCGCCGATGCCGCCCGCCTCCGTAGGGGTAAAGACACCTTTGAAAAGTCCTCCCATCACGAGCACAAATATCACAATCGTCTCGACAAGGCCGGACAGGGATCTCACCTTTTCCCCAAGGGTCGCTTTTTCCCCCGGGGGGCCCAAATCGGGCCTCAGGCGGGTCCAGATGAGAATGCTCAGCACAAAAAGCACCGACAGCAGCAGGCCCGGAAGGATGCCGGCAATAAAAAGCTTGCCGATGGACTGCTGTGTCAGAATGCCATAGACGATGAAGACCACGCTTGGCGGGATAAGAATGCCAAGGCTGCCCCCTGCCGCAACCACGCCCGTGGCCAACTCCGGTTTGTAATTATATCGCTTCATCTCCGGCAAGGTCGCGGCCCCCATGGTGGCGGCCGTTGCATTGGTGGAACCGCATATGGCGGAAAACGCCGCGCAGGCGCCGATGGTTGCAATGGCCAGACCGCCCGGGATATGCCCCACAAACTTGTAAGCCGCATCGAAAAGGCGGGATGAAATCCCCGAGTGAAAAGCGATCTGTCCCATGAAGACGAACAGAGGTATGACGGTCAGGCTGTAGGAGCTGAAAACGGAAAAAACGTCTCTTGCCATGAGGCTCAAGGCGGCATCCACCGATATGATGCTTGCAAAGCCGGCCATACCGATTATGGCCATAAGGTACCCTACCGGCAGCTTCGAAAAAATCAATATAAGCAGGGCTGCAATACCGATAATGCCGATCATCGTGGGGGTCATTCGCTTTCCACCCCCTTGAATTGCAGCAGGAGTTCCATCAGCAATACGGGACAAAGCAGCATGCAGCCGGTAGCCACCCCATATACAAAAGGATAAATAGGCATTTCAAGTGTTGATGAGACCGAACCGGTTCCCCTGAGGACCTCTCCGTATTGAAGGCTCTTCCAGGCGATAATTGAAAACAGGATAATCGCCAGGATGGCGTTGGTGATATTGATCACAATTCTTGCCGCCCTCGGGAGCCGCTGTACGACGAAGTCAACGGCGATATGCCCTTTTTCAACAGCAGTGTACGGTAGTGCAAATGCAATGGCCATGGCGCTTAAAAAACCGATCGTCTCGTAAGCGCCCGGCACGGAGAGGCCAAAAAAACGCAGCAGGACGTCACCCGTAGTGACCAGCATCATTAAAAAAACAGCAGCAGCCGCTATCCAGTTGATAGCGACCGCTGCCTTTGATATATATTGATTGATGCGAAGCAGGGATATCATTTATGCCAACCGGCCAGAATCAGTTGCTGTGTTTGTCAATCAACTCCCGCAGCAGTTCTACGGATTTTCGACCGCCAAGCCCTCTTCCTTCTGCCACCTCAATGTACTCGTCGATCACAGGCTCAATCGCCTTTTTCCAGAGCGCATGCTGCTCGGCTGACAGCTCGATTACCTGGTTGCCCGACTCAAGGGTGTAGGCAAGGCCGTCTTCATCCGCTTCGTCCCAGACGCTGCCATGCGATTCAATCCATTGTTCGCTCACCTCCATGAAAATGCGCTGGATATCTTCCGGCATCCGGTCAAACCGGGCCTTGTTCATTACCACGAACATGGCCGTGGTATAGCCGATTTCGAAACAATTGGTTGTGGAGCTGATGACCTCTGCCTGCCGCCACCCCTTTAGCGTTTCCATTGGCGCGAACGTTCCGTCCACCACCCCTTTCTGAAGGGCCTCGTAAGTGTCTCCCTGGGGCATCGCCACCGGGATTGCGCCAAGCGCCCCAACCATTTTGGCGCTCAACCCGGTTGATCGAATCTGCATTCCCCTCAGATCGCCAAGCGTATTAACCGGACGCTTGGTATGGAGCAGACCGGGGCCGTGGGCGTGGAGGTAGAGGACCTTTACATCCTCGAGCTCCTTTGGCTTGACCTGTTGATAAAAGTCGTTTGCCACCCGGGTCGCTGTCATGCCGGAAGGATACCCCATGGGCAGATCCACGGCTTCCATTACCGGGAAGCGGCCGCGGGTATAGGCAAAAACAGACATGCCGATATCCGATATGCCGCTGACCACGCCATCATAGCACTCACCCGCACCGGTCAGGGTTCCACCGGGGTAGACATTGATTTTCACGGCATTGTCGGTGCGCGACTCAATCTCACGGGCCCAGGCTTCCGCAGCCTTGTTGTGAACATGGGCCGGCGGGAAAAATATGGAATAATTCA
>SLGU01000021.1 GCA_007136525.1 Desulfobacteraceae bacterium
AATTTCCACCAGGTCCATGCCGGGCTGGACAACACCGCCCACTGTGCTGACCAGTACGCGGTTAACGGTACCGTTGACAGGGGATCGCACCAGCGTCCGGTCGAGCCGGTCCCGCAGGCCGATGGCGGTGGCTGTTTCCTCCCCAAGCTGCGAGGCAACCTGGTTCAATTCCGCTTTTGCCTTGTTGACAAAACTCAAGCGGACCTCCTGAAGCGCTGCGCGGCTCTCATCGATCCTGGAGCGGACACGGGGAACGGACTGCTTTAACATTTCTATCTCCCCGCGCAGCTCGGACGCCCTTCGCTCCGCCTGGAGGAGCTCCATTTCAGAGAACGCGCCCTGTTCAACGAGCGGCCGCAAAAGGGCCAGCTCCTTCTCAAAAAGTTCATAGGTCTTGTTGAGCTCCCTGAGCCGGACATCCAGCTCTTCCTTCTCGCTTAAGCGCTGGTTGAGCTGCTCGTCCCGGATATCTTCCGCCAGCCGGAGCTCGTTTTGCCGCGAAATAAACAGCCGTCTTTCATTTTCAGCAATTTCAGGCGTCTCATCCATGACCGCCTGGGGTATCATCAACGGCGTTTCGGTCGATTCGGCATGCAGGCGGGCCGCCTTGGCCATGTTGGCGAGATACCGTGCCCGGTTCTGCTGAAAGGAGGCTGAAAAACGGGTTTCATCAATCCGCAGAAGCACCTGGTTTATTTCGACCCTGTCACCCGGCCGCACCAGTATCTCCGACAGGATCCCACCCTCCAGGTTCTGGATGACCTGGATCTGACCCGATGGGATCACCCTTCCCTCTCCCCTGGTCACCTCTTCGACTTCAGAAACCGTGGCCCAGTAGATGCCCGCGAAAAAAAGAAACAGGACGGACCATATGATGGCCCTCCCCCCCCGGGGAGACTGGGCAAGAAGTCCGGCCCGGATATCGGCTGCATAGTCCACGTCTTTGGCCTGCATCCGGTAGAACAGTTCCTCATTTTTTGTACCGCTATCAGGCTTCGGTGCTATTGTTTTTTCATTTTTATCTGTCACTTGTGTACTCCTGACTACATTCTCAGCTGGCCTCTTTTCAAGGCTTCAAGAACCGGTGCCTTGGGCCCGTCAGCAACGATGGCGCCGTTGTCGATAACGACCAGACGGTCCACCATGTCCAGCAGGGACGCCCGGTGGGTAATTAATATCAAGGTCTTGTTCCGGATCAGCGCCCCCAGCTTTTTCCGGATGCGCATCTCGCTCCGGTTGTCCATGTTGCTGGTGGGCTCGTCAAGCACCAGTACGGGGGGATCAAGCAGCAGGGCGCGGGCCATAACGATGCACTGGCGCTGGCCGCCGGAGAGCCCCCTGCCCAGTTCCCCGATTTCCATGTCATACCCAAGCGGGTGTTTTTTGACAAATGCATCGACCCCCGCCGCATCCGCGGCCCACAGGATTGTCGCATCATCCACCTCCCGGGTGCCCATGGTGATGTTATTGCGGACGGTGCCCCTGAAAAGCTGGATATCCTGGGGGACATACCCGATGAAACGGCGCAGTTCCGTTGGATCGATCTGGCGGATATCCGTTCCATCCATGGTGATCATACCGCTTTGCGGTTCATACAAACCCATCAAAAGCTTTCCCAGGGTGGTTTTTCCCGACCCGATGGGCCCGATGATGCCTACTTTTTCCCCGGCCGCTATCTCCAGGCTGATGTTGTTAAACACCGCTGCAGGCTGGCCGGGATAGGCAAACGTCATGTTTTTGATGCCGACGGCGCCTGTGAAATCGGCCCTGTGCAGAAAGGTTTTTCCGGCCGGCCGCTCCACGGGAAGCGCCATGATATGGTTAAGTGTTGCAAGGGCCTTTTTCGCCCGCTGGTATCGTGTGGCCAGACCCATGACCTGGCTCATGGGGGAAAGCACGTACCGGGAAAGGATGACCAGGGCAATCAATCCGCCCTGGGTTAGCTCACCCGCATTGATCTTATAAACGCCTGCTACGACGACGCCGACAACCACCATGCTTTGCCAGAAAAAAGAAGCGTCATTGACCGAGTTCGCCAGGGCCCGGGACCGTGCGCTCCACTTCGCGATATAGCTGACCGCTTCCTCCCATGCCCGCTGAATCTGGCTTTCGGCACCGAGCGTCTTGATCGTTTCAAGGCCCGAGATTCCCTCCACCAGAATGGCGTTTTTCTGGGAAGACGCATCGAGCGTTTTCGCCACCGCCCCTTCCAGCGGTTTCTGGATCAACAGGGCGTGAAGGGCCATGATCGCAATGGCTGCCAGGAAAACAAAGATGATATTGCCCCCGATATACCAGACCACGAACAGGCCCAGCAGCATGAACGGAAGATCGACCACGGATGAGATGGAAAAGGAAGTGACAAAATCCCTGATGCTTTCAAATTCCTGAAGATTCCGGGTGAAGGATCCGATAGACCGGGGCCGCACCTCCATTTTCAGGTCAAGCACCTTCTGGAGCAGCATCGAGGAAATCATGAGGTTTGCCCGGCTGCCCGCCTCGTCAATAAAATAACTCCGAAGCGTCCGCATCAATACGGCAAAAAAATAAATCGCCGTAATGCCGATTGCCAGAACCCACAGGGTTTCCACGGCGTGGTTGGGTATGACGCGGTCATAGACGATCAACACGAAAAAGGGGCTCGCCAGCCCGAACACATTGATCAGGAAGGATGCGACCAGCACATCCCGGTATATGCGCCAATTTTTGAAAAACGTTCCCCAGAACCAGCTTTTCTCCGCACCGGAAGCGCTTTCACCGGTTGCATGGTCTTCGGTGCGGTATTTCGGCCGCACAAAAATGGCATAGCCCGTGTATCGCTTCTCCAGCTCTTCCCTGGTGACAAGCGTTTCTCCCATCCCCGCCTCCGGCAGCAGAATCCTGAATGCATCGCCGGAATTGTCAATACCCACCAGAACACAAGCCTGACGGTCATTAAGGAGCAGCAGCGCCGGTAGCTGAAAGGCAGAAATCCTGGCAAGGGGTTTTTTCACCACACGCGACGAAAGCCCGGCCCTGTCCGCCGCCCTCGAAAAAAGCTCAACCGTGAGGCGGTCATTCACCAGGGGAAGCCCGGATACGAGGCCCATGCGGGCTGCCGGATGCCCATACAGTTTGCTCAACTGAATCAGGCAATCCAGAAGTGGGTCGTCATGGGTGTCAATATCCGCCTTGAGCTGCCATGATTCCGGCGCCGGGGTTTTTCCCGCCTCAGATCTTTTCATTTCATTTTCCTTCACCGATCCCGCTAAAGCACTGCCGCCAGAAAATCTGCACGCCTTTCAGGATTCTATGTTATGCCTGTTATTTTTTAAAAAATAATGCTATTTTTTCAACGATCATAAAAA
>SLGU01000139.1 GCA_007136525.1 Desulfobacteraceae bacterium
GGTGGATATCCAGGCATTCCTGAACTCGGACATCATGATGTGCCTGGACCAGTGCATTGCCTACCCCTCTGATCACAAAACCGCTGAAGACGCCCTGGCCCTGACCACCCGGTGGGCTATGCGCTGCATGGCGCACAAAAACACCCTGGATGCTGAGCACAATGCGCTTTTTGCCATCGTCCAGGGCGGCATGTACCCGGACTTGCGCAAACGATCGGCCGAAGCGCTCATCGATATGGATTTTCCCGGATACGCCGTAGGGGGGTTGAGCGTCGGGGAACCCAAGGAACTCATGTACGAGATGGGTGAATGCAGTCTTGCCCTTCTGCCGCCCGCCAAGCCCCGGTATGTCATGGGGGTGGGCACGCCTGCCGACATTGTTGAGATGGTGGGCTTCGGGGCGGACATGTTCGACTGCGTCCTGCCCACTCGCAATGCCCGAAACGGTCAGCTTTTCACCCCTTCCGGGACCATCAACATCAGCAATGCCCGCTTTAAGACCGATACCCGACCGGTTGACGAAACCTGCGGGTGCCACACCTGCCTGAACTACAGCCGGGCATACCTGCACCATCTCTACCGCTGCCGGGAACTGCTGGCTTACCGGCTGAACACGCTCCACAATCTCTGGCATTATACCCGCCTGATGGAAGCACTGCGTACCGCCATCGAAAAGGACGCCTTTTCGTCATTTAAAAAGGAATTCTACGAAAAACGACAAGCGGCTGAATCCGGTTTCCCTTTTTAATATTTGCATATCAGCGATATATGCCTTATATTCAGGTGGCATTTTTGTTGCTTGTTTTTTTTGCATCTATTTATCCGTTCAACCGACTTCGGTGAGACGATAACGGCTGCCAAAAGTTTTTTTTTAATATAAATAAAGGAGCGCGTCATGGAAAAAGAACAGGTACAAAGCGTTATTGATAAAATTCGTCCTGCACTGCAGGCTGACGGGGGGGATGTGGAGTTGGTGGAAATCGATGACGGGGTGGTCAAAGTGCGCCTGCAGGGCGCATGCGCAGGATGCCCCATGTCCCAGATGACCTTGAAAAACGGGATCGAGCGCATCCTGAAGCAGGAGCTGCCGGATGTGAAATCCGTCGAATCCGTGTAAAGGCCGTTTCGCGGCATCTCAGCACCCGAAAACGCCGGAGCGCACATGAGCATTGCAACCAAAATGGCGGGCTTTATCGAGTCTTCCTCGTGGATACGGAAAATGTTCGAGGAAGGCGCCCGCCTGAAATCGATACACGGTAAGGACAACGTATACGATTTTTCGCTGGGCAACCCGAGCCTTGATCCGCCTGGTGAATTCAGGCGCTATCTCAAATCGATCGTTGACAACGAAACCCCCGGTATTCACGCCTACATGCCGAACACCGGGTATGCCCATGTCCGGAAGGCCGTGGCGGAGCTTGTCGCACGGGAGCAGGGGGGGCTCAGCCTTGGCGAGGATGATGTGATCATGACCTGCGGCGCCGCAGGGGGTCTCAACATCATTTTAAAGGCCATTCTGAACCCTGGAGATGAAGTCATCACGCCGGCGCCATATTTCGTTGAATACGGTTTTTATGCGGACAACCACGGCGGCACGCTTGTCCCGGTAAAAACAAAAGACGACTTCAACCTGGATATCGACGCCATTGAACGGGCGATCACACCGAAGACCAAAGCAGTGCTCATCAACTCGCCCAACAACCCGACGGGGCAAGTTTACCCGGAAGCGGACCTTGTCATGCTGGGGGATCTGCTGCGCGAAAAAAGCAGTAAAAACGGCAATATCATATACCTGGTATCGGATGAGCCCTACCGTAAAATCACCTATGACGGGATCACTGTGCCGTCCGTGTTGAAATGCTTCAACAACAGCATTATCGCCACGTCATATTCAAAAGACCTGTCGATTCCCGGCGAGCGGATCGGCTATGTGGCCGTATGCCCGGATGCGGATGACAAACCGATGCTTGTCCAGGCAATGGCCCTGGCCAACCGGATACTGGGGTTTGTCAATGCCCCCGCCCTGATGCAGCGCGTTGTCGGCGGCCTCCAGGGGGTGCATGTCGATGTTGCCGAATATGCCCGCAAAAGAGACCTGCTCTGCAACGGACTGGCAGACACGGGCTACCGATTTGTGCGGCCTGCAGGGGCATTCTACCTGTTTCCGCAGTCACCCGTCGCCGACGAGGTCGTATTCGTCAGGGCTCTGCAGGAAGAGCGGATACTTGCCGTCCCGGGAAGCGGTTTCGGTGCCCCCGGGTATTTCCGGCTGAGCTACTGCGTTGACGACCGGACCATTAACGGCGCCCTTCCGGGATTCGAGCGGGTATTCCAACAATTTGCATGACCATGCCGCCAAAAAACCGCCAAACCATAACCGCAATCCGGAAAAAGGGGTGAAGCCATGAAAGTCCGTAAACCCGTTTTCGCCGGAAGCTGGTATCCAGGCAGTGCCAGTGAATGCAAACGGGAGATCGAATCGTTTTTAAAGCAGAAGCGCTTCATTTCCCGGCTTGAGGGAGAAAAACCCGCCGGCATTGTTCCCCACGCGGGCTGGTCCTTTTCCGGCGAGATTGCATGCAGTGTCTTTGACACCCTTTCAAAGGGCACCGAAACAAAAAACATCGATGTCATTGTTATCTTCGGCATGCACATGCCGCCCGGCATGCACCCGGTCATCATGAAGGAAGGGGCCTGGGAAACGCCTTTGGGAACCATCGAAGTCGCGGCAGAGCTGGGAGAAAGCCTCGCCTCGGAACATTCTTTCCAGGTGGAAACCCCTGACCGGTTTGCCCCTGAAAATACCATCGAACTGCAGATGCCCTTCGTCAAGTACTTTTTCGACGGCGCAAAAGTGCTGACCATCGGCCCCCCCGCTGGCCCCGAGGCGATTGAAATAGCCGAAACCGTCGTTAAACAGGCTGAACGTCTCGACCTGAATCTGATCATTATCGGCTCGACAGACCTGACGCATTACGGGGCCAACTTCGGTTTTACGCCTGCAGGAAGCGGGCGAAGCGCCTATGAGTGGGTCAGGGACACCAACGACCGCCGGATGATTGAAAAAATGCTTGCAATGGATCCCGAGGGGGTAATAGAAGAGGCCCTTGTCAATCACAATGCCTGCTGCCCGGGTGCGACAGCAGCGGCCATTGCCGCGGCACAGGCCCTCGGCGCAAAAAACACAGAGCTTCTGGGGTATGCTTCCAGCTACGAGAAAAATCCCGGCAGCACTTTTGTCGGTTACGCGGGAATCGTTTACGCATAACACGGCGTTCATCGGGGCCCTCAGGCAGGCGGCTGTCTGATAACACTTTTTTTTGGAACACATTTTATTATGCAGGAA
>SLGU01000306.1 GCA_007136525.1 Desulfobacteraceae bacterium
AAAACAACCTGGACGTGGGCATCGGCTACGACGGCGACGGGGACCGGATCGGCGTGGTGGACGACCGGGGGGAAATTATCTACGGGGACATGCTCATGGTCATTTTCGCCCGTGAAATCCTATCCAGAAAATCGGGCGCTGTGTTCATCTCCGAGGTCAAGTGCTCCAAGACCATGTATGACGACATCACCCGGCATGGCGGGAAGGCAATCATGTGGAAGACGGGGCACTCGCTGATCAAGGAAAAAATGAAGCAGGAAAATGCAGCCCTTGCCGGTGAAATGAGCGGGCACATGTTTTTTGCAGACCGTTATTTCGGGTATGACGATGCCATTTATGCAACCTGCCGGCTGCTGGAGATTCTTTCCGCGACCGGTAAAACCATAAAAACGCTCCTCGATGGCATTCCGGCGACATTCAGCACGCCTGAAATCCGTGTCGACTGCCCGGACCACATGAAATTCGCCGTCGTGGAAAAAGCCACGGCGGCCTTACGGGAAAAATACGAGGTCATCGACATCGACGGCGCGCGCATCGTTTTTGACGACGGGTGGGGGCTGGTGCGGGCCTCCAACACCCAACCCGCGCTGGTCATGCGGTTTGAAGCCCTTTCAGAAGACAGGCTTGATGAAATACGGAATGTGGTTGAATCGACCGTCGAAAAGATAACGGACCGTTAGCCTGTCGCCCACGGCTGTAGTTCATTCATTAAGCTTGATGAACCCGTAAAAAGACGTTTTCAGACGGCTTTGTAAAACGTTCAAGATCCAGGCGCGAGCAATTTTTGAAGAATTGAGGGTTCTTAGCCGTACGTGAGATTCTTCAAAGGTTGCGCGCAACGCAGATATTGGGCTTTTTACGAAGCCGTCCAGCTTAATATAACCGGGATTTCAAGGAGGATATCATCATGACCGGCACCAACCACAATGAAAGCGGGCAGAAACAGGAGTTCACCACGGATCAGAAAAAATGCCTGATGCCGGAGCTCAATTTTACGACTTTTCTTCTTTCCCTGAACGCATCCGCCCTGGTTCAGATGGGTATGCACACCGACCCCTCGGGCAACACAGCCGCCAAAAATCTTTCCATTGCCAAGCAGACCATCGATGTCATCGCCATGCTTGAGGAAAAGACCAGGGGAAACCTGACCGACGATGAAAGGCGCCTGCTGAACAATATCCTGTATGAATTGCGGCTGCTCTATGTGAAAGAAATGGGCTGCAGGTAAGTCGGCGGCAAAGAAGAAAAAAGCGCTCCATGGCAGAACAGCAGGAACTCTATTGGAAATCAAGTCCTTCGCCAAGGTCAACCTGTACCTTGATATCATTGGGAAACGCGCCGACGGATACCATGAACTGGTCAGTCTCATGTGCCCGATCGCGCTGTACGACACCCTGACGCTGTCTTTTGAGACACATGGCATTCATGTCTCCTGTGATCACCCGGATGTCCCCGGCGGTCCCGAAAACATTGCTTATGCTGCTGCCAGCCGGTTTTTCAGCGCCGCCGCCATCCCAAACGCTGGTGTTTCCATCACGATCCGTAAAACCATCCCGGTCGGCGCCGGCCTGGGCGGCGGCAGCAGCAATGCAGCAACGGTTCTAATTGGCTTAAACCGCCATTTCGGCTATCCGCTCACCCCTGAAACGCTCCTCGAAACCGGCAAGGCAATCGGCGCGGACGTTCCTTTCTTCATATACGGCAAACCTGCCGTTGCCAGGGGAATCGGAGACATCCTCACCCCCTTTTCAGGCTTGCACCCCCTTCCCCTTGTCCTGGTCTACCCCAGGCACATCCTCTCAACCCCGGATGTATACAAAAACTTCAATTTAACATTGACAAAAACGGAAAAAATACATACAAAAAATATTTTCAAGCTGGACTGGGGTACGAATATTGACCGGCTGCTTTTCAATGCACTTGAACCTGCAGCCTTCACGCTCAGTCCTCAGATCGCGGAGGTTAAAAAAAAGCTGCTGGATTCCGGGGCTGCGGGCGCCCTCATGTCGGGCAGCGGATCATCGGTCTACGGCCTCTACGAAGACCCTGAAACAGCCGAAAAGGCTTTCAGATTTCTATCCCGGCAACGCCGATGGCAGGTCTTCTGCACACGGCTGCTGACGTAGAAAACCGTTTGCTGCTGGGGCGTCGTCAAGCGGAAAGACACAGGATTTTGGTTCCTGCATTCGGAGGTTCGAATCCTCCCGCCCCAGCCAAATTTTTGGCGTAATTGTTTAACCTGACCCTGAACACTTTGTTCCAACGGCGGCAGACAATATGGACAACAACAATGGATACATAATTTTTTCAGGCAATGCAAACCCTGTGCTGGCAAACGACATTTGCAGATATCTCGGCCTGCCGCTGGGCAATGCCACGGTCAAGCGCTTCAGCGACGGTGAAGTCCAGATTGAAATTGACGACAATGTCCGTGCCAAAGACGTCTTCGTCCTCCAATCGACGTCCTATCCGGTCAATGACAACCTGGTTGAGCTGCTGCTGCTTATAGACGCATTCAAGCGCAGTTCGGCCAAGCGGATTACCGCGGTTATCCCCTACTTCGGATACGCCCGGCAGGACAAGAAAGTCGCCCCGCGCGTGCCCATCAGCGCAAAACTGGTGGCCGACCTGCTGACAACCGCGGGCGCGAACCGGATCATTACCATGGATCTGCATGCCGGCCAGATACAGGGTTTTTTCAATATCCCGGTGGACAACCTTTTTGCTGCACCCGTACTGATCGAATACATGCTCAAAACGTTTGGAGAGGACCTGGTTGTCGTTTCACCGGATGCCGGGGGGGTCGAAAGGGCGCGTGCATTTGCCAAGAGACTCAACGCAGGGCTTGCCATTATCGACAAACGGCGCACCGCACCCAACCAGGCCAAGGCAATGGCGGTAATCGGCAACGTAGAAGAAAAAAGGGTGGTTATCCTCGACGATATGGTCGATACCGCGGGGACCCTGACTGAGGCCGCAAAATCGATTGTGGCCGAAGGGGCCAGCGAGGTTCACGCCTGCTGCACACATGCCGTGCTTTCAGGGCCTGCGATCGAAAGAATCAACCAGTCTCCGATCAAGTCTCTTGTTGTCACGGACACCATTTCAATGACGGCATCCAAGCAGGCATGTGAAAAAATCATCACCCTTTCCATTGCAAGGCTGTTCGGCGAGGCGATCATCAGGAGCCATACCGGTGACTCGGTAACTTCTTTATTTATATAATTAATACAATCATACATACTTCAAAATGGAGGCCTGACTTTTGGATATTGCAAAATTAACCGCACAAACGCGGGAGAGCGTTGGAAAAGGCGCTGC
>SLGU01000081.1 GCA_007136525.1 Desulfobacteraceae bacterium
ACCAGAGCATCAGGACCCCGGATTCCGTGTATTCGGTTTCGATTTTAACGTTTATAGCGGTTTTAGCGCCTTTTTTGCCGAATTGAATAACCGTCTGCAGCGGCGGCATGGGGGTCAGGGTTTCATCGATTTCAACGATATCCCCGAACCGGTCCCCGGACCGGAAACTGGATGAATACAGGTCAAAGGCGACCGGCTGGTTGGCCAAAACATCAAATGTCATGTCCTCGAGCGCCATCCGGCTCCCCTCATCAAGGCCCCGCTCGACAATGCACACGGCTTTTCTTTGCATGGCAGCAGGCGCCTCCGGCGAAGGTTCCCCGCCGGCAATACCAATGTAGTAAGACCGGGGGCTGCCGGAGCCGACCCGGACACCCTTGCCCGCCTTGACAAGCCCATAGTATGATGCGCCCACAGAGACGGCCAGGTCCAGACTGCGGCTTTCAAGAACCCGCGGCTTTGTCTCGTCTGTTTCACCGAACCAGTGCCGGACGGCCTCGCATATCCGGTCCCGGACCGCCTGGGCTTTCAGCGACCCCCCGTTGAACAGGACAAGATCGGGAAACGGCTTTCGGGAGCCCAGAAATGTTTCAATATCGTTTTGGTGGTTTTCAAGGAAAAGACCGATATGACGGGTAATGGCGGGTTCCTGGGCATATGGGAGGCCGAATTCGGATATCCCTTTCTTCATCTGGGGTTTCTTATCCCCGATGTTTCGCACCAGGGGGAAAAACCCCTCAAGCACAACCTGTTCGAGCATCTCCCGATCGATTACGGCCGTCAAGGTGCCGCCGATCAACCGGCTGCCCTCCCCCATCATCGTAATGGTTTCTTTGTCGGAGCCGCCGTTCAGGATATTTTCTTTTGCCTGGCGGCACAAATGGCAGAGGGTTTTCCAGCGATCTCCGCTCAGGGCGGCGTCAGGGCCAAACTGCCGCTCGACATGGCGCGCCAGGGCCAGATCAACATTGTCCCCGCCCAGGATCAGGTGGTCCCCCACAGCAATGCGCTCGAACCTTGGCGTCTGCCCCTCGGCTTCCGTAAGGGTGATCAGGGTGAGGTCTGTGGTCCCGCCGCCCACGTCCACCACAAGGACCAATTCCCCCGGCCGGATATGGGCCTGCCAGTCATGCTCATGCATCGTGAGCCAGCTGTAAAAGGCTGACAAGGGTTCTTCAAGGAGCAGAATATCGGATAAACCTGCGGCTTTCGAGGCCTCCACCGTAAGATCGCGGGCAACCTCGTCAAAGGATGCCGGAACCGTAATGATGATCATCTGGTTTTCGAGAAATTCGTCCTCGTCGGTGACCCTGCTGTTCCAGGCCCGGCGGACGTGGTCGAGATAAGAAGCAGTGGCCTGGACCGGGGAGATTTTCCCAACTTCATCCGGCGCCCCCCAGGGCAGTATTTTCGCCTGACGGTCCGCACCGGCATGGCAGAGCCAGCTTTTGGCCGACGACACCAGCCGGGACGGCACCCTTGCACCCTGGTCCCGCGCAAAAGTGCCGACAACGTGGGCAACGTGGGGGTGCCACGGCAGTTTTATGGCATCCTCGCGGATGTCATATTTTCCGGGTATGTAATAAAACGAAGGCAGTACCGGCAGGGCGGCGATCTCTCCCTCCCCGAAGAGTTGGGGAATGTCGAAATGCCGGATTCCTTTTTTCACAGATTGCCCGGCATTCAGGTCTATCCAGGACACCGCCGAATTGGTGGTTCCGAGGTCAATGCCGATAATGTAGCGCCTATCCAGCAGGTTCATGATCGGGTCTGCTCCCGGACATTGAATTCAAGCTTCCATCGGTTCTGGTCCGCAACAGAAACGCACCAGATTTCAAGTGTGCCGATTTCGGTGGCATGCACATCGAGATGAACCCGGATGCTGGTGCCGGCGGGTCCGTCCAGCATAGTTTCAAGGGTGGTGATTTCCTCTATTTCCTCGTGCCAGTCTTCAATAATGGCACCGGCAAAATCTTGTTTCCGGGTCAATGAACCGAAAAAATCAAACCGGACCTGCTCGCCGACCACCAGGACGAATTCTTTTTCGTCAAGAATCGTTCTTGCCCCCTCTTCCATGCCGAAGGGCGCCACGCAAAGCGCCTTCACAGGCGCGGGCATGCCGGGAACTGCCGGCATGGCTGCGGCAATACCGATATAATATGATTTTCCAAGTCCTCCCCGTATCCGGATACCGTGGCCCAGCCTTGCATGTCCATAATATGCGGCCCCGCGTGCAACGGCCAGGTCGTAATCATCCGTGTTGATTTCCCGGATCATGGATGGGGCACCGGCATCACTGCTGTTCCAGGAATCAAGGACGCCTTTAATGCGTTCCCGGATCCGGGATGCCTTCATGACGCCGCCGTTGAAAAGCACGGCTGTCGGGGCTGTCATACGCCCCTCGCCGTCCTGTGCACACCGCCGCAGAAAAGCCGCCATATGCCGTGTAATGGCCGGATCGGACGCGTAAACGAGGCCGGCTTCCTGAAGCCCTGCCCGCCGCGGCTTCACAGGCTCCGCATCGACATCGCATTCAGGGAAAAAGCCATTCATGAGCGCCGTGTCCAGTTCCGCCGTCGACAGGGTTGTTTTAACGGCCCCTCCAATAAGCCCGCTTCCCCTGCCCAGGATAGTGATGGGATGCGCTTGTTCCTCCGCCGCTGAAAAGAGGGTTTCCTTTGCGCTTCTGGACCCGTGAATCAGCCCGCGCATCTGCCAGGAATCAATACGGGTACCGGCATCGGCCAGCTTCTTGTTAAGGTGGTAGGCAAGGGTCAGATCCATGTTGTCGCCCCCCACCAGGAGGTGGTCGCCTACCGCCGTCCGTTCCAGAACAAGGTTTCCGTCTTCTTCTGAAATCCGTATCAGGCTGAAATCGGATGTACCACCGCCCACGTCGCAGATGAGGATGCGGTCGCCTTTATTCACCGATTCCCGCCACTTGTCACCGGATTTGTCGATCCATGAATAAAAGGCCGCCTGGGGTTCCTCCAGGAGGGTGATACCGGACAGGCCTGCCTTTTCCGCAGCCTGGACCGTCAACTCCCGGGCAACAGCGTCAAAGGATGCCGGAACGGTAAGGTAGAGCACCTGCTTTTCCATGGCGAGCGAGGGGTCCGTCGCAGCCATCTCATAATTCCAGGCATTTCGGATATAATCCAGAATCGTTGATGACGCCTGAACAGGGGACATCTTTTCGACATCAGCAGGGGCTTCCCATGGCAGTATGGGGCTGTTGCGGTCCACCGAAGTGTTGCACAGCCAGGATTTTGATGAGGCAATCACACGCTGCGGCACTTCAGC
>SLGU01000346.1 GCA_007136525.1 Desulfobacteraceae bacterium
ATCAAAGGCCGAATATCGCCTTGATAGGTAACCATTTTATGCGAACCCGCGAACACAAATGTTACCGAAATCAAAAGAATACATACCGTCATAATATACCGTTTCATAAGAAACCTCCTTTGCATGATTTTTCGTTAAAGACGAAACCTGTCATGTAATATAAGCATATATCCAAAATGATCGAATACGTTGAAACAAAAATCCAAAGAGCGATAGATAGTGAGCAAAGCGAACACGACCTTATCCGTTAGTTGAACAGGACCGGTCGCGGTATAAGGCCACAATGCTTGCCCAGTCCTCTCATTGCCAGACCCGGTTTGCCGGCCACATTGAATCCACCATGGTGCAATAGCACTTCTTGTGAAAAAAAGCGGCAATCGATAAAACGCATTTATTGGCTAAACAAGAAGACCAACCCACGGCCTTCTTTTTTTTTGCTGCTTATCAGAATTTAGCATTTTATGCAGGGCGCGCTCGTCCATGCCCGGTTCCTGACAAGGACCAGTACGTAATGCTTCTGGGTATCAGAAATCGCGTTGCGCGGCCTGCAAACCAGCCATCAGGCTCAGATGCGGTTTTGAAATGGCTTCTACGGTTTAAGGACGATCACCGCGTCGTTGTCCTCGGGGGGGAGGTCGCTGTAGAGGCTTATGAGAATTTGTGCGAGTTCAGCAACATCCGGGTTGTCGCTGTTATAGTAATCGATTATTTCGAGCAGGACATCTACGGGCAGGGCCTCATCGCCGGCAAAATGGGCCATGGTGGCATCGGTGAGCATTGTTGCAAATAATTCGATTTCTGCCGGTGTCAAATCATAACGGTCCGTCAACTGCATAACCGCAAAGTCGCGCTTGTGGGTGTAGGAGAAATCTTTGGCAAAAGCGGCAAAACAGCAGAATTCATCGGGGTATTGTTCTTTGGGGAGATCTTCGACAAACAGGCTTTTAACATCCATTTTCGCTTTGCCCATGTCAAAATCCACCACCCGCAGCGGCACGGGGTAATTCACCAGGGACCCGGTCTGGATTTCCACGATAAAGGTTTCCGGGTCCCACCTGCGGCGGGTGATGTTCTGGGTATGATAGTGGCCGGTAAAAATGACGTTCATGCCCGCTGAAGCCAGTTTGTGGCCGATAGGGTCCCAGTTCTCGATGAGCGCTTCGGGAATGAACGCCCCCTGGCCGATCAGGTGCTCCACAAGGCCGTGGTGCATCATGGCAATGACGGTTTTGCCTTTTTCCCGGGCTTCTTCCAGGTGGATGAGAAGCCAGTCCAGGGTTTCGGGCTTCAAGTGCCCCCCGATAACGTGAAGGTCCGTGTTTTTCTCGTACCGGGAGGCATCGATGGCAAAAAGCCACAGCCCGGCCGCAGGCTCGGCGATGTAGCTCAGGGAGTGGCGATCGCGGTATATGGCCTGGTCATAGCCGAATGGCGCGTAAATCTCAGCAAATTTCTCCGCTTTGGGGCTGTGAACCGGTCTTGATCCGAAATCGCCGTATTCTGCGGCCTCGGGATTGTCAATATCGTGGTTACCCGGGACCACAAAGATCTCTATTCCGGATGACTTGATGCGGTCCAGATGGTCTGCCATCAGCCAGTGGCTTTCTTCCTCGCCGTCCTTGGTGAGGTCCCCGGGGATCAGCAGGAATGCGGGCTTTGGATCCATTTCCATGATCATTCGGGCCGCCTCGATGAAAATAGCCTCGCTTTGGGCGGTCATTTTTATCTGATTTTCAACATAGAATTCAAAATCCGGCCCGGTTGTGCCGAGGGCGGTATCGTAGATGTGAGGGTCGGCGATCACGGCAAAACGGAGGGCATTGCCGGTTTTTCTTTCATCGCTGTTGCAGGCGGCAAGCCCGCAGGCCATAAGCACGGCCGCAAAAGCAAATACCAGGCACCTGCGGCGCAAAGCGGCATTTTGGAAAATTCGAAAAAGCCCCCGGCAGGTACCGGGGGTTTCAGTTGTATTCGTTGAAAAAGTGAGGCGCATTTATAAGAGGTCCGTCAGTATATTCAGAATCGGCATGTCGAAATCGGTGCAATCCAGGTTGCGATCAAGGGGTTTTCCATTGAATTTGAACTCGAAAACAGCGGCGCTTTGGGCACTGGGGGCCACTGTGGCGCGGGCGCCCCGCGCACCGGAAAAAACCAGTGCGCCACCGGTCAGGTTTTCTGACGTTTTGTTGAAAAGCAGCGGCGGATCGGTGAAAAGTTTCAGGTAGGGGCGGCTGCCGATATAGTAGCGGCCCTGGAAAATGTCGATGACCCGGCTGTCCCCTTCCTCATAGATATCGGCCCTGATGTTTCTCAGGGAATGCTTGGTGTTTTCCTTCTGGAATTCAAAGGATAACGTTTTAATGGTGAGTTCGTCCGGATGGTTTCGACTCGGCGTTTCCCCGGGGCTGCCATATGCAAGGTTGTAATCGTTGAGCGCAATCCATATGGTTTCATCGGGCGATGTCACTTTTATTTTCCCGTCCGTTCGTGCCGTTTGACGGTGAACCGGGGCATCAGGGTCATCCGAATCTTTTTCCGTCTGCTCAATGAAGATGCCGTTGATGGTCACTTCCTGCGGGATTCCCAGGCTTTCATCGATTATGCATAAATTGTCGAATACGTATGTGGCCCGTTGAAGCCCTTCCTTTAAACCGTCAGCATGACCCTGCAGCCGGGTTATGGTCAACTCTCCGGGGCTGCCGGGGCAGTTCCCCAGGATTCTCTGGAACGGAGGGGCGTCCGCATCGATTTGCGATGAGATGTTTGATTCGTTGATGGCGGCCTGCATCAGTGCGGCCGATGTCGGCATCGCGGCCGTTCCCGTCAGTCGGCACCCGGGGATGGTCTGCTCGGCCCATTCCAGGGTTTCGTTGACATTGTCCTCACTCAGGGGCGCCAGTATGCCGCCGTTGTCGCTTCCTTCACACCCGATAAGCCCGGTTAACAGGATGATAAGCAGCATCATGTATCCGGCCACAGCATGTAATCGTTTCATTTCATTGATTCCGGTAATTGGATTGTTCAGGCTTCAGCCGTCCGTTTTTCTTGGCACGACAAATACGGGGATCGGGCTTCGGCGGACGACGCGCCTGGCCGTTGAGCCCATTATGGCGCCCACCAGGCCGCCGGCGCCGACTGTTCCCATGACGATGACATCACACTGCCGGTCCACGGCGGTCGAAATAATTTTGTCCACGGGGTCCCCGGCAACCACGATGATCTCATCAGCGACATACGTGCATTCCGGTATTTCCGCTTTTACCGAATCGCAGAAACCCGCCAGGTTCTTTTTCATGATC
>SLGU01000146.1 GCA_007136525.1 Desulfobacteraceae bacterium
AGGTTAACTCCCAGGGGATTTTTGCTACAACGCTTAGCGGAACCTTTGAAATTTATAACAATGTCGTTTATATGCCAAACAGCTACAACTCCGCCATTGCCACAAAAATATCCGACAGCGGTTACCAGGCCGTCATTTACAGCAACACGACGATCGGCAGCCGGTGGGGTTCCATAAAGGTGGAGAATGACAATGGCAATGCTTTAATTCAAAACAATATCGCCTGGGATTACAATGGCGGGGTTCCGCTTACTTATTACGGGAATACGAGCGGGGTTCACAGCAACCTGTTTTATGAAGATCCGATGCTGGATGCCAATTTTGCGCCCGGCGAGGCGTCGCCCGCAATAGATGCCGGAGCCACCCTGGGAGCGCCTTACAATACGGACAAGGCTGGCGTAAATCGGCCGCAGGGCAATGGGTATGATATCGGCGCATATGAGCGTGTTACTCATTTACCGCCGCCTCCGCCGCAGAATTTGCGGATTGTCCAGTAATATTCTTCAATCGGAATTGTTTGTCATCGGGGGCGGATGGGTACGCCGTCTCCGGTGACAACACTTTTGTTTCCGACTCCTGGCGCAGCGAATCATAATGCAGGGCCAGGTAACTGAATAAAAAAAGAACCCCCGTAAGGACATTTTGACGAAACAGGGTGGACTCCTGGAAATTGGTGATCAGGGCCGCCAGAAAGAACCAGATCCAGGGGTGATGCAAAGAAGATCGAAAATATCGGATGAAATAGGACCCCACCATTGCACCAAATACCATAAAACCGACAAGGCCCGTTTCGTTTAAGATATCCACATAACCCGAATGGGCCTGGTTCGGCAGCCACACAAACTCCCGGTAAATTTTCAGAACAGCCGGGTTTTCAACTACCCAGAACCCGCCGATCCCGGCGCCAAGGAATAAATGCTCCTTTGTATATTGAAATACGGCCAGCCACAAGCTGGTTCGGCCTGTAAACGTCATATCCCTTCCGAAAAACAGGAAAAATGCTTGAATTTCATCGGGAAACCGGGACATCATCCCCGCAAAAACCACACCGGCAACACATGCAAAAAACAAAAAGAAATGCCCGACCCCCAGTGTCTGAAATCTTTTGTTGAGCGCCAGCACGCCCCATAACAAAAAAAGCAGAAACAACGTTATTGTGGATGTAACGCTTTTTGCGCCAAACAGCAGGATAAGCGAAAGGCTCAGCATAACGATATCGGTCATTTTTCTTTTCAGTTCGCCGCCGGCGGACAGACTGATACAGCACAGAAATGTACAGATGAGCGCCGCCTGGCCCAGGTGGTTTTTGCTTGGCGCCAATGCCCGCCATGCAGGGCTTTTGGGGTCCATTGCGCCGGAAACGAACAAAACAGAGACAATGGACAATACAATGTATAAATATACAACAACCCTGAAGGTATCTATCAGCTCCCTGGAGGAGCCCTTCCAGATCAGGGCGGCGAGAATGACAACAACCGTTGTATATATCTGAAAAAGACGCTTGAATGAGATAAACGGGTAATCCGACCAGAAAAGGCTGAGAAAGCACCAGAATAGAAAAATCGCCAGCCATTTTTCTTTTTTCAGCAGGGCCGCGGCATCTTCGCGACGGGCCCACAAGGATGCCGTGCCAAGCAGGAACAAAAATGTGAAAACAATCTGATTGAAAGCGTTGGTGGTCCCTTTTTCACCAATGGTTTCCACAGGCGGCCGGAAAGGAAGCGATGTGCCGAAAAAGACAAAAAAAAGGTATAAAAAAAAGGCAAACCCGGCGATTTTTCCATAAATTGGATTGGCTTGCGCAGACACTGTCATGAAGGCCTCCTTTTGGGGGTCGCTTCCTCATACATCTGCCGGGTCAATTTTGCTGCATGTGACCAATTGTATTTCATCTCGCCCCAATATTTTCCGCGATTCCCCATTTGATCGGCTGTCCTGCGATCGGATGTGGCCCGGAGAATGGTTTTCGCAAAAGTTTCCGGATTTTCAGTATCGGTAACAAAACCGGTTTGCTCTTTCTTGACCATATCCGCAAGTCCCCTGATATCGGCAACAATAACGGCTCTGCCATAGGCATATGCCAAATGAATGATGCCGCTGTGGTCAATCTGCCGGTAGGGCAGCATTACCCAATCGGCGGCCGTAAAATATTCCGCCATTTTTTCATGCGTTACAAAACCGGGGGCAAAAATGATGCCGCTTCGTGCGCTCATGGCGCGAATCAGCTCTTTTAACTGGTTTTCCATCTGCCCGGTCTGGCACTGTCCGGCAATCAGCAGGCGCAGCATCCGGTTCTGCCCGAATGCAATCTCAAATGCCGGCAGCAGGCTGTCAAGGCCTTTATATTTTCGTATATACCCGAAAAAAAGCAGTAGATGCTCCTTATCTCCAAGGTGCAGCCGTTTTCTGGCTTCCTCCCGTGAAATCGCATGCTCCGGTGAATCGATTTCGAAATTGCCGTGTGGAATGACCGCCGTTTTTTCCCCGGCAAAGGGAAAAATTCGGGAAAGCCGCTTCTTGACGGTTTCCGAGTGGACGATGATGCCGGAAGATGCGCGATAGATAATCGTCTTGATTGTGCGATCCCCGGTTCTTTGTTCATGCGGAAAGACGTTATGCGCGGTATGGATCAGGCGTATTCCTGCAACGCGCATCAACACCATCAAAAAGGCTTCCACCCGCTCAAAGCGGAAAAACTGGAAATGAATCACGTCAAATTGCCGGCTGAACGATAAAAACACAAGCCGCATCACGTACCGAACGTATTCCAGTGCCTTGCCGGTACGCGCCTTTTTTGGGTTTTTAGAAGGAATCCAGCGCTTTACGGGAAAAGCAACGGGGCTTTTTATCTCCCGGTCCACGGTCGTCGCCAATGTGATGTCAACGCCCATCAAATGCAGTTGATTGCAAAGCAGTATGCTGTAATCATTTCCCACCAGGGCATCCACCATAAGGATTCGGCATCTACTTTTCCCGGTTTTGCTATCGGGGTGATCGTTCATCGCTGACCCTCCCGGTGATTTGCAAAATAATATCCAGCGCGCCTTTCGCCAGCACTTTCCACTGGGATACAAGCAGCCAGCTCAGGCCGGCATAGAGCAGGATAAACCCGGCCTGGAAAAATGGCTCATTTTTGCCGAGATAAAAATTGAGCCCGCAGAGCAGCGCAACGATCACCAATGGTTTTGCATAATCCAAAACGCGAATGTTTATTTTTGCCCGGATTAAAAAATATACATAAAGCGCCTGGGATGTCAGGTTCATTGCAAACAGCGCCATAATGGCGCCGATAA
>SLGU01000319.1 GCA_007136525.1 Desulfobacteraceae bacterium
CTTGAAACCTGGGGGGGCACCGCCATCACCCGCGATAAACTGGCAGGCAGCATCCGGCTTTACAATCAACTGGCTGAAAATTTCAGCAAACTGAGGCAAGCGGTGCAAAACGGCGGCATTAATAACGGCCCGGTTGTGCTGCAGGAAGCCTGTAACATGGCATCCTGCGAAGCGCCGGAAAAAGCGGTCGGCCACGTAGAAGCGCTTCTGGCGGACACCGGAGTGACGCCGCCGGACGACGGGGTCCCGATTTATCTGTTTGGCAATATGCTGCCGGAACCGGCGGCTTTTGCCCTGTTTGAAGCGTGCGGAGCAAGAATCATCGGGGAGGATCTCTGCACGGGCTCACGGCTTTTCAAGGACATCGAAGCAGACAGTGCCGGGGATATTTTTCTTGATCTTTCAGCGGGAATGCTCAGGGGCAGGCCCTGCGCCCGGACTTTTGAAGGATCACAGCCGGGCCGCCTGGCCGGTGATATTGTCGAAGAAGCAAAAAGGCAACAGGTCCGGGGGGTAATCGGTTATACCCTGAAGTTCTGCGACCCGTATATTGCAAGACTGCCGAACATCAGGGAAGCATTGAAGAATGCCGGCATACCGTTTCTTTTTCTGGAAGGGGACTGCACCATGCGTTCCGTAGAGCAGCAGAAGACAAGAATTGAAGCGTTTATCGAAATGTTGAGGTGACCGCCATGATGATGGAATATTTTTCAAATCTTGAAGCCGGATTGCAGGCGGCCATCAACGATGGCAATGCCAGTCCGCGCAAACACTATGCCCTGGAAGTCGCACGCCTGGGAAAGCGCCTGTATTCCGGGCAGGACAAGGTCGCCTGGTGCGGCATTACTGCGCCTTTTGACCTTCTGGGCACCATGGGCGTCACGTCGTGTTTTGTGGAGTTCATCGGCGCCATGGTTGCTTCAACGGGAACCGCCGGCACCTTCCTGGAAGAAACCGACCATATCGGCTATTCTTCGGATGCCTGCAGCTACCACCGCGCCGTATCCGGAGCGGCGATCAAGGGGCTGATGCCGGAGCCGGCGTTTCTGATCGGAACAACCAATCCGTGTTCCGGCGGTTTGGCGGTGCTGGAGAACCTTGCCGCCCAATTCCGGAAAAAGCTGTTTGTTCTTCACATTCCCCAGGATGAATCAGGGGGGAATATCGCCTATCTTGCAGATCAGATGCGGGATATGGCAGGTTTTGTATCCGATCTGACCGGGGTTTCCCTGGATCCCGACAGGCTGAAGCAAGCGATTGGGCACACCAATGAGGCCCGGCGCATCATGACCGAAGTCTATGACCTTGCAAAAACCGTCCCCTCTCCGGTGACAAACAGGGATTTGAGCAATTTCGGCATCGTCATGGCGCTTTTTCTCGGCACGGAGGCTTCCGTAAAGATTGCGAAGGCCTACCGGGATGAGTTTTCCCGGCGGATCAGGGAAAATGCGGCAACCGGGTCAAATGAAAAATTTCGTCTCCTGTGGATACAGAACCGCGTTCAGTTCAAAAACCCCATTGAAAAACATCTTTCCGACAGCTGCCAGGCCACGATTGTCATTGATGAACTCAATGACATCACCTGGGCGCCCGTTGATCCGGACAATATTTTTGAGGGGCTTGCCAGGCGCGCCATTTCAATACCGTTTAACGGCACCATACAGAACCGCGTCAAGCACCTGCAGAAGCTGGCCATGGACTACAAGGTCGACGGGGCAATCAACCCGTGCAACTGGGGCTGTCGCCAGGGGACCGGCGCCCGGGGGATGATCGACGAGGGGTTGCGGGCGGTGGGCGTGCCGGTCCTCAACCTGGAGGTGGATTGCGTTGATTCCCGCAAATTCACCGAAGGACAGTTCCTGACCCGGATCGAGGCGTTTGTAGAGATGATGGACAGCAGAAAAGCATAGGAGACCTGCAGCAGAACCCGTTAGCCGGGAGAAGCAGATGCATCCACGGCCAGACCGCCTCCCGGTATTGAATCTATTCGCCCGGGTACCCCACGGACTGTGCCAGGATAACGCGCTGCTCCGGCCGGAGTCCCAATAGTTCCGTAAGGGCCTTCCGGTCAATGGCACCGCGGACCACCGTTGCAAGGCCTTCAGATGCACAGTAAAGGTAGACGTTCTGGCCGATGAAGCCCACCGCGGTGTTTGAAAACAGATCTCTGTTGTCGGCGCCCATCACACTGCCGATGATGCCGGTCCGGGCGGCGTCCACCACGTAAACCAGGTTGACCGGGGCTTTTTTGACAAACGGCTGGATCACGGAGCCGGTCTTGCCGCGATGGTCACCGGGAACCAGAAGCAGGAGAGCGTTTTCAACGGGTTCGTATAAAAAAACCCCATGGGAAGTGAAAACATAAATATCCGTTTCCTGCCAGTTCAGGGCGGAAGGGGCGGTGCGCTTGCCGGAATCCGGGCGGTTGATGCCGAAAGCCGCCCACAGCAGATTGGACAGAACCTGCTCCGGAAGGGGATCGGGGCTGAAGTTGCGGCTGGATGCGCGCTCCCGCAGGGCATCCATTAACGGTTTTCCGCCCGTGGTTTGCGGGGCGGGCAGCCGGATTATCTCCAGGGCGTCATCGCCGGCGGGCTTTGTTTTGGCACCGCACCCTCCCATCACAACAGCAAGGATGAGCAGGACGGCGGCCATCCATGTAAAACCTTTGAATTGAGCGATCATCTTGATTCTCCTTTTCCAAAAAAAGGATACGGAAATAAAACGGATCCGGTCAAAAAAAAGGTCCGAGTTGACAGACAAAAGGGAACGGCACCGCTTTTTTTCAAAAACGTTCATGCGCCGGTAAAAACCGAACCGGTTTGTATCTCCGGATAATACCAGAAAGCTGAATTATCGCAACCGTTAACTTCAAGCCGTTGAGCGGGAGACCCTGATACGCCAAGCGATTCACTTTCTGTGTTCAATTTCTTTTGAAATCCTTGAAACCGTTTGATACTTCTATAGCCAGTCGCTCGCAAGGCCGCGCGCATCACCTGCAATAAAACTATAGATTAAGGAGTTATCATGACGCTGCAACAATGGCACCCCGGCACGCTTCTGGAGACGTCCGGTTATTTCTGGAAAACAGGGACGCTCCATGCGGGCGTTAAGCTCGACGTGTTTACTGTTATCGGCGAAGACAAACTGTCGGCCGAAGATATCGCCGCCCGGGCGGGTGCGGATGTCGACGCAATGACCCGGCTTCTGGACGCGTTAAGCGCTATGGCGTTGACGGAAAAGGAAAGCGGCCTGTACGCCAATACCGGGGCTGCGGCGAAATA
>SLGU01000040.1 GCA_007136525.1 Desulfobacteraceae bacterium
AGGTTAAGATTGGCAGGCTTTCACCCGATACCGAAACTGCATCGATCCGGCGGCTTTTCGGACAGTCCGGCGGCAGCATCCGGTTCAGGTTTGACGCCAACCGGTCGATGACCATTTCCAGATATCAGAAGTATTACAGCGTTTTAGGTGATCTGCCGGTGGAATATGTCGAAGAACCATTGGAAAACGGTGATTTTGAGAGAGCCGGTGAGGTCGGCTGGCCGCTGGCAATAGATGAATCCCTCCCGTCTTTCTGGGACCCTGAAAACCGGGTGTTCAGCAATCTGCCGGATGCCGTTACCCATGCGGTCATCAAACCGGGTACACCTGCAGGGTTCAGAGAGGTAATAGGGTATTTCAGCCGTGATGCAAACGCCCGCATCGTGCCGGTGGTCAGTTCCGCTTTCAACACGGCCATCGGCACCTGCGCGCTGATGCTTTTTTTAAACCCGGTTCCCCTTTCCCGCCGAACGGCCCACGGCCTTGACGCCGGGTCTTTTCTGAGCAACGATCTGATGGATGATGCGTTGCAGGTCAAAAACGGCCGCCTGTCGGCCATGGTCAATATCCTTTGGGCAAACAGTTTTCCAGTCGACGCACCGCTTGTGGAGATCGAACCATGAAACCGGAGCGTTTCATCGTAAGGGGCCATCTCGACATCAACGCCGTGTTCGAGGCATACCGGGATCGGCCGGCCGTGGTGCGGATCGGCCAGGATGCACTTTTGTACACGTTTGGCGATGTGGCCCGCCGGTTGGCGGCCATGCGCGTCAAGTTCAAAGACCTGGGCATCTCACCCGGAAACCGCGTGGCGGTTTACATGGAAAACGACCCGATTCATTTTCTGGTCTTTTTCCTGTCATGGATTGATGGCTTCCTGTTCGTTCCCCTGAACCCGCGGATGCCTTTTGAAGCGGCAGTGGCGGACGCTTCCCCGGACGTGGTGATCGGAGAGAATCTTTTGAGCGGCAAAAACAAGCCCGTTGTGATCTCGCCGGATGCCCTGATGAGGGAAGATGCTACTCCAGTTGGCGATTATTTGCCTTTTTTACCGATTAATCTGTCACAGGCATGCTCCCTGATTTATACATCCGGATCGACCGGCAGCCCCAGGGGCGTGGTCCATACCACAGGCAATCATGTATACAGCGCGGCGGGCGTGATTTCTTTTTTCGGGCTTTCCACCGAAGACCGATGGCTGATCTCACTTCCCCTCAACCACGTGGGCGGGCTATCCATTTTCACGCGAACCTTTCTGTCGGGCGGTGCAGCTGTTTTCCCTGAATCACGGCAAGCTGTTGACAGCGCCCTTGCCGGGGGGCATGCGGATTTTATATCAATGGTCCCAACCCAGTTGATCCGGTTCATGTCATCCGGTACGCTTCATGACGCACTTGCCCGCATGCGGGCAATTCTTCTGGGCGGTTCATCAATACCCGAATGGGTCATTGACCGGGCGCTGGACCTGTCTTTGCCCATTGTGCCCAGCTACGGTTCAACTGAATCGTGCTCCCTGGTAACAGCCGTGCCGCCGGGATCGCACCGGGCGGATTACAAAACTTCCGGGAAAGTGCTGCCCTACAGAAAACTGGCAACGGACGGCGAAGGGCGCATCCTGCTTGGCGGAAAGACCCGCTTTGCCTTCTGCTATGAAGGTGGGGAAAAGGTGTTTCCCCCGGAAGGCGACTGGTTTGCCACCTCGGACCTTGGGCGGGTGGATGACCGCGGGAACTGGATAATCACGGGCCGGGCTGATGGCGTGTTCATTTCCGGCGGTGAAAACATCAACCCCTTTGAAATTGAAAAGCACCTGACCGCCATTGCCGGCATTGATGCCGCAGTGGTTGTGCCCGTCCCGGACCAGGAATTCGGGCAGGTCCCATGGGCGTTTATCGCCTGTTCGGCCCCAATGGCGCCTGTGGATATCGCGGGATGCCTGAAAACGGTTCTGCCGCCGTTCAAGGTGCCAAAAAGGTTTATTTTCATTGATTTTGACAGGGCGGCAACCGGCATCAAGGCGGACAGGGACTCGCTTCAGAAAAAAGCAGCGGACATGGCTGAAAAGGGCTTATGAACACCTGTCTGAATATTACATATTTCGGGAGAACCGATGGCCTACCCCTTGTCATGCTGCACGGATTCATGGGGCGTGCGGCGTCTTTTGACAACCTGGTTTCATTTCTGCCCCGTGCCATTCGTCCCGTGGGGATCGATCTGCCCGGTCATGGTGAAAGCCTGTTTTCCAGGTCTTCCTGCATAGACGGCATCGCTTCCTTCAAAGATGTTGCCGAAACAATCCTGGAAGACCTTTCCCGTTTGCACATTGAGGCGTTCTGGCTGTATGGATACTCCATGGGCGGCCGAATTGCCCAGCAAGTCGGACTGTCCGCCCCGGGCCGGGTAAAAGGCCTGATCTTAGAGTCGGCATCTTTCGGCATTGCCGACCCGGAAGCACGAAAAATGCGATATGACCGTGATTGCCGGTTGTTTGAGGACGTTTGCTCAAGTGCTGATTTTGAGGCGTTTCTGGGCAGGTGGCACGACATGGATCTGTTTTGCACGCTGACCCCGGAGCTCAAAGCGCGGCTTGCGGCGGCAAAGCAGAAAAACAGCATCCTTCAGCTTGAAAAAGCCATGGGGCTTATGAGTGTGGGCAATCAGCCTTACCTGGTTCCGGCGTTGTCCTCCGCTCAATTCCCCATGGCCCTGTTCTGCGGTGAAAAAGATGTAAAATATCGCTCAATCGCTGAAGGCGGGGCAAAAAACCTGCCAAAGGCCTGTCTGCGAATTTTTAAGGGTGCTTCCCACAATATTCATGTTCAATACCCCCGGGAAACGGCCGGTGATGTTCGATCCCTTGTATTGAACCGGAAAACATAACCGGGCGCACGTCATGCGGCACCGGCTACGGGGTCTGGTGCGCTATCGTCCGCCCAGGCTCTGAATAAAACACCCGCTGCTGCTGCTGCTTTTCTTCTTGGTATCGGTTTCAGACGGATCATCGTCTCTATCTGTTTCACCGTCTGTTACCGTTCCCGCCAAAACGACGTAGGAATAGTTCTGGGATGGCACACTTACCCCTGTAATTGTGTGTGACCACTCTCCCGGTGCCGCATTGGTGACAGGGATATTGATCGGGGGGTTCTCCCCTGAAGCCTCGCCATAAAGCTGTCCGTTAGGGTCGTAGACGGAAAGTTTCAGGTTGCTTCCCGGCCAGTTTGCGCTGAAAACAATATCCTTGCCCCCGGGCGCCGTATATGAAACCGGAG
>SLGU01000061.1 GCA_007136525.1 Desulfobacteraceae bacterium
AAAAATTGACCCGCGGTTTTGCCTGGCTGGACACCGGCACCCACGAAAGCCTTCTGGAAGCGGCCCAGTTCGTGGAAACCATCGAAAAACGGCAGGGCTTCAAAATCGCCTGCCTGGAGGAAATCGCCTGGCGCAACGACTGGTTTTCAGACCATGACCTTGAAAAAGCGGGACGCGCTCTGGAAAAAAACAGCTACGGCCGATATCTGCTGGACTTATTGAAAGACTGAACCATTTATTGGGTACACAGCGCATAATATGGGCATAAACGGACATATACTGGTCACAGGGGGTACCGGTTATATCGGCTCGCATACCGCGGTCCTTCTGCTTGACCAGGGATACGAACTCACGGTGCTGGACAATCTCAGCAACAGTTCCCCCGTTGTGATGGACAGAATGTTCCAATTGACCGGAAAAAAAATAAATTTCATCCACGGAGATTTACGCGACAAAAGCCTATTGGCATCCCTTTTCACGGGTCATGCGTTTGATGCGGTCATCCATTTTGCCGGCCTGAAAGCGGTGAGCGAGTCCGTTGCCGAGCCACTGGCCTACTATGAGAACAATATCTCCGGCACCGTCAACCTGTTGAACGCCATGAAAGCCGCGGATATAAAAACACTGGTATTTTCCTCATCCGCAACGGTTTATGGAGACCCGGAAACACTGCCGATCCCGGAAGACGCCCCGCGCAGCGCAACCAATCCATATGGCCGGAGCAAACTGATGATCGAAGACATCCTTTCTGATCTTCATGGGGCAGACCCGTCATGGCAAATGGCGCGGCTTCGATACTTCAACCCCGTCGGCGCCCATCCAAGCGGGTTGATCGGCGAAGAGCCCCGCGGCACACCCAACAACCTGATGCCGTACATCAGCCAGGTGGCCTCCGGGATGCGTGAGCGCCTTTTTGTTTTTGGGGGAGACTATCCCACGCCGGACGGCACGGGCATACGGGACTACATCCATGTTATGGATCTGGCCGATGGGCATCTGGCCGCCATGGACTACCTCGCGGCAAAACCGGGCGGCGCCCTTTTAACGGTAAATCTAGGGACAGGTCACGGTGTTTCGGTGCTGGAGATGGTGAGCGCTTTCGAGCAGGCCAGCGGCAAACCCGTGCCATACAAAATCATCGATCGACGCCCGGGCGATGTCGCATCCTGTTATGCCGACCCGTCCCTGGCCCGAACGCTTCTGGATTGGAAAACCACGCGGGGCATAAGGGAAATGTGCGCTGACACCTGGCGCTGGCAATTGAAAAACCTGTAATCTTCTGCTGAAACCGACGCTTTAGGGTTCAGGAAGGAAATATCCAGCTCAACCCGCCTTACTTTTGTCGATGGTTCAGTGCCATCAGGCATAATCCCGGTAATACATCTTGCTTTCAACACTCTTATGAGTCGGATGCAATGAATTTTTAAAACAGTCAACAACCATGGATGTTGCCTTCGAGAATTGAAATCTTTTCCCTCTCACATGTTTGCCGAATAAACACTTCGCTTCAAAGAGGGGGGCTTGAAGGCTTCAGGGATTGAGTTCCATCCTCCACCCCATAAACCACAATCCTGTTCCGCCCGGTGTTCTTGGCCCGGTAAAGGGCCTTGTCCGCTTTTTCAAACAACTTATCCCTGTTGTCATCCAGGCCCGGGACGCATGCGGCGATGCCGAAACTCATGGTGGACTGTATCCTGTGGCTGTAATACTGAAACCGCAGTTTCTCGATCTGAAGCCGGGCCTGCTCGACCAGCCGGCGCGTTTCACCCTTGTCCTGGTCCAACAGCAGGATCACGAACTCCTCTCCCCCGTAACGGGCGATGAAATCCGTTTCCCTTTGGAACGTGCCGGAAAGTATTTTTGCAATGCTCGCCAGGTAGGCGTCGCCTGCAAGATGACCATAGGTGTCGTTAATCGGTTTGAAATGATCGATATCGCCGATGATCAGCGAGAGGGTGATGCCGCTGCGGGCAGCCGTCTTGAAATGCATATGAAAGATTTCGTCAAAATGCTTGCGGTTGTAAAGACCCGTCAGGCTGTCTTTCCGGCTCATTTTCTCGATTTCTTCGGACTTGAGCATGAGCAGGTGCTCATTTTCAAGGGCGGTCCAGTATTCCCGGTTGCCGCGGATAGCGATAATCGACATGTAGATGACCCACAAGATGAACAGGAACACAAAAGGCAGGTCGATGCGCAGGTACCCCATGGCAGCCATGGCCGGGGCCGCCATCAGAAACACATATGCAACGGAAACCACCCGTGCGGGGATAAACGCCACCATGCCGCCTGCCCCGAGCCCGGCGGTGCATGTCAGCATGAGCATCTTGGTCAGGGCGGACTGGTCCGGTTGAATCATGCCGTATGCGAAACCAAGGCCCCAGGTGATGGCCGTCGCATAAACGCTTGTAAAAAAAAGCGCGTAGTTGAGCCGCCGGTTCCATTGGTCGACTTTTTCAAACAGGTAATAGTGGCCGATCCGGAAAACGGCGATCACCATCATGACGGAAAAAAAAATGATGGAAAACACGGGATGCCGTTGATAGAAATCATCCACCAGCAGTACGAGAACGGTGATGGCCATGTAAAAATACATTCCCATGGTGGAACGATTTCTCAGGTCGTCTATCACGCGCCGGTTGATGCGATTTCTTTCGAATGCCATTCGCCAGCCTGTTTTCCGGTTTGAATCAAGGCTGTAAAGAAACTACAGCGGGTTGGAAACGATCCCGGCGGCCATTGCCGAAGAACAGCGACTGTTCTCCTGCAGGCAGGGATGCGCATAAAAAACAATGCGGTACAAAAAAATCAAGACGGATCGGGCATCGGGAAATACGGTATTTTTAGAACAACAGGGAGGCTTCGTCAACCCTAATCATCGCATTATCTCAACATTTCTAACAAACCGGCACCACGGGCTGCCAGCGGCCTTTACGCCAAAGCGCCTGTATCGGAGATTCCGCACAGTTTTTTTGCCAGCGCCTGCTTTTCCGGCACGCGCGCCTGGCGGGCGATCATGATGCGCTGGGCCTGGGGGGAGCCGGCCCCGTGCATCGATTCGGTCAGGTAGCCGACAGCCGCGGCGCCCAATGTAATATTTTCAATCAACCGCAGGATGCGAAAACGGTTTTCCGTGGAAACCTCGGGATTCCCCCGATAGTATTTTTCCAGCCATTTTCCTACTTCCGGCGATTTGAAATCCGCGGCCGAGGGCAGCGTCACCATCAGTCCGCCTGCGATATCCTGTGCCAGCCGGGCGATTTCAT
>SLGU01000313.1 GCA_007136525.1 Desulfobacteraceae bacterium
GGGATATATGCCACAAGCAGCGAAACGAAAAACAGGTGCACGTAAAAAAAGGCGCTGATGTCGCCGTCCGGGATGGCGGGCCTGAACGTCGCCAGCCCCATGGTCAGCTCCTTGACGGCGGCGACATCGATTTTGGCGAAGTGTCGCATCAGTATACCGGTACCGGCGATGCCGATGATCAGCAGCAGCGGAAAATAGTCTGCTGCCATGGAGATGTATTTCTCCTTGGGCAGAACAATCCGCCGGAGAAGAAGAAGCGTCGCCATGCCAAGCAGAACGACCCCGGACAGGTACATACCGGGGGCTCCCACCTGCATCATGCCGTCGACTTTTGCCAGCATCTCGACGAAAAAGGGGACGGGCTCGGCAAAGAACCGCAAATGCCGGACGACGGTCACCAGGAATGCATAATGGAACAGCAGGGCAAACAACCAGAGCCAGACCACCCATTTGTAATAAATTTTCTGGTAACCCCCCACATCGCTGAATCCCACCCGGCTGTTCTTGAACAGGGACCTGAAAAGGAGGATTTCCAGCGCCATCCTGCCGATAACGCCGAACGTGTTGTACGGGCTGTCCAACTTGTCATGCTTGATCCAGGGCAGGGATTTCTGCTGCCCGCTGGTTGTGGGGATTCTGAATGGCACCGGGGTTTTTCCCCACCCGATAATCCGGTTGGCAAAACCCGCAACGAAAACGATCAGCGCCACGTAAGGAATGAAAATGCCGAAAAGCCCCTCGAGGCCGGCCACTGCGACACCCGCATAAGCGATCAGGCCGAGTAAGATTACTGCAATGAGGGAATACAAGTATGCTGCATTCATTGATCACCACCTCACTTTGCCGGGCTTGGGCGCATCACGTTTCTCCAATGGGCCCCTTACCGGTCTACGGTTAATACGTATAACGTTATCTGGCAAGCTCCGGATCGATTTCCGGAAGCTCGCATATCAAATCTTTCTTGATCAGCAGTTGCCTGACATTATCCCGTGCCTGGCTCGCCCGCAACGTGTATATGATCTTTTTGTTTTCCATGTAAAGATCGAAGGCCATGAGCATGGCCGCATCAATCCTGGAAAAGACCGCTTCCTTTTCTTCCACGGTCGGCTGGGATCCGGCGTTTACTATGGCTTTGAGTTCATAGATGAAACCCAGGGCCAAAGCCGGGGTAAACTCCTGGACGGCACGGAGCTTTACAACGGGTTCCAGTATTTTTCTGGTCGCTTCCGGGTTGAACCGGGGTGCAGTCAGGGCGTCATAAAGGTCGGTCAACCCGGTTTTCAGTGTCGCACCGACCGGGTTTGAAAACGAATCGATTGCGTTTCTGAAAAAAAGGGCGGATTCGGCCGGGTACGTCGAAAACATCGCATCCAGCCATTTTCTCAACCATTTGTCTTTATTCTGTTGAAATATGCGCACGGCTATTTAATTTTATTGATATCGTTTTTCTTTTTTTACATTATATTTTACGAAAAGCACTCTGCCCACGTAGAAAAAACGTGTATAACCATGTACAAAGGGGCCGTCTGTTTCGTAAGGTTGCCTATAAACCCAAATTTACTACAAAATCAAAGGGAACGACTATATTTAAAAACAAAACGGTTGTCAAGGAAATTTAATTCTTCACTCGATTCAAATACAGGTCCAGGTTTGTTATGCGAAAAACAAGAATCAAAGAACTGCTTTTGTCCGACAAGGAGAAAAAAAACGTTCAAATCAGGGGCTGGGTGAGGACGCGGCGGGATTCAAAAAACTTTTCGTTCGTTGAAATAAACGACGGCTCCTGCCTTTCAGGGATACAGGTCATTGCCGAAGACCACCATGACAATTACGAGAGCATCCGCCGGTTGACAACGGGTTCGGCCGTGGCCGTCACCGGCGATTTGCGGCCGTCGCCCGGCAAGGGGCAGAAATGGGAAATTCTGGCTTCGCACATCCATATATTCCAGATAGCCCCAGATGCCTATCCGCTTCAGAAAAAACGGCATACCGACGAATTCTTAAGGACCATCGGCCATCTTCGTCCCCGAACCAACAAATACGGCGCGGTTTTTCGCATAAGATCCGAAGCGGCCCATGAAATTCACCGTTTTTTTCACGAAAGAAACTTTGTTTACGTGCACACGCCCATTCTTACCGGCTCCGATTGCGAGGGTGCAGGGGAGTTGTTCCGCGTAACCACCCTGGAACCGGGCGATGTGCGTCAAGCCGGAAACGATGCCACTGATGGCTATGCGCGCGATTTTTTCGGCCGGAAAACCCACCTTACCGTGTCCGGGCAGCTTGAAGCCGAAATGTTTGCCCTGGCCTTGGGCGATGTGTATACCTTCGGCCCGACATTTCGGGCGGAAAATTCAAACACTAGCCGACACGCATCCGAATTCTGGATGGTGGAGCCGGAAATGGCTTTCTGTGATTTAACGGAAAACATGGATTTTTCGGAGGCGTTCGTCCGTCACCTGGTCTTGCACGTCATGCGCCGCTGCGAGGACGATATCGGCCTTTTTGCCCGCTTTGTGGACACATCTTTAATCGAGACGTTAAAAACAATTGTGGAAAAGCCGTTTGTTCGAATCACCTATAATGAAGCTGTCGACATACTGAAAAAGAGCGGGATTCGGTTCAACTACGAGGCTTCCCATGGAAAAGACCTTCAGACAGAGCACGAGCGGTACCTGGCGGAGACGGTTTTCCGTCAGCCGGTCATTGTTTACGACTATCCCCGGCAAATTAAGCCCTTTTACATGCGGCTGAATGACGATGAAAAAACAGTCGCGGCCATGGACGTCATCGTTCCCCGGATCGGCGAAATCATCGGCGGCAGCCAGCGGGAAGAGCGGGCGGACATATTAGAAATGCGCATGGCCGAAACCAACCTGGAGGCCTCGCAGTACTGGTGGTACATGGATTCCAGAAGGTACGGCAGCGTTCCCCATAGCGGTTTCGGAATGGGTTTCGAGCGGTTCATCATGCTGGTAACGGGCGTTACGAACATCAGGGATGTGATACCTTTTCCACGAACGCCCGGAAACATCGAATTTTGACGGCTTCGTAAAAAGCCCAATATCTGCGTTGCGAGTAATTATTGAAGAATATCACGTACGGCTAAGTACGCTCAATTCTTCAATAATTACTCGCGCCTTGATCTTGAACTTTTTACAAAGCCGTCTGGAAACGACTTTTTACGAAACCATCAATTTTGACGATCTCGATTTTTTACGGTGCCATCAAATTTAGATGTCCAGTACGCTCACTTCAA
>SLGU01000020.1 GCA_007136525.1 Desulfobacteraceae bacterium
AAATTTACCAACTCGTTCAAAAAACAGAGGCCGAAATGCTTAAAACAAAGAATTTTGGCCGAAAATCGCTTAATGAAATCAAGGAACTGCTATCGGAAATGGGCCTTTCACTCGGAATGAAAATTGACGGTTTTGTACCGCCGGAAGAGGACCCGGAACAGGGAGATATATAATAATGCGTCACAGAAAGAGCGGGGTTAAACTCAATCGTAGCAGCAGCCATCGCAAAGCGATGTTCAGGAATATGGTTACATCCCTATTCAAGCATGACCGGATCAAAACCACCGATGTGAAGGCCAAGGCGATTCGAAGCTGGGCCGATCACCTGGTGACGCTTGCCAAGCGCGGGGATCTGCATGCCAGAAGGCAGGCATTGGCCATTATTCGTGAAAAGGATGTGGTACACAAGCTTTTCGAGCAGGCACCGACGCGTTTTGCCGGCGTTTCAGGCGGCTATACGCGCATTGTCAAGCTGGGCTTCCGGCCGGGAGATGCCGCACCCATATCCATTATTGAATTGACAGGCGAAGCACCGGCTGTTGAAGCCGCGGCCAAGGAAAAGGACAAGGCCGGTAAAGAAAAAGACAAGTCGGGGAAAAAGGACCAGCCGGCTGCAGACGCAGCAGCGGACAAAGAATAATAACACCCTGTTCTTTTCCATCCCCGGATGAAATAAACAGCCCTTGCAGAAAAGGCCCTCAGGCTTTTCTGCAAGGGCTGTTTTGTTGAGGCGGGCAATCAACCGCGCTGAGGTACCTATTTCAACCCCGGTTCCACGCGCGAGGCTGCATATCCGGCTGTCGCCTCTTCAGGGGCCGATAAAATTGATCGGTTTTCAGGCAGCGCTTTTTCCCGCCACGGCGGGGACGCAGGCCCTTTGCAAATCCTTGCCTTTTTGTACAGCCATGAAAAACAAAGCCGTTAAATAAACCCCGGCCCGGCAACCTTCAATTCCCCGTCTATTCAACAAGAATCGTTTGCGGATGACGGTTGCCGGGCCGGGTTGGCCGGATTCGCACGGCATTGTTCTTTACAGCGATCTGCACCGCCCCGTGTTTTTCCGTTGTTAAAACAGCGTATCCGCGCTGGGTGTAGCGGTCCAGCACCTCTTTTGAGGGAAAACCGAAACGGTCGGACCGGGCGCTGACAATAACGGCCTTCGGGTTTACAGCTTTTAGAAATGGCGCTGTTGAAGATGTGCTGCTGCCATGATGCGGGGAGAGCAGAAAATCCGAATCAATCCGGTTTCCTGCCAATCCGGCGAGTTCCGTTTCAGCCGCCCTTTCAATGTCTCCCGGAAATAAAAACGACACATCGCCATGGGTCAGCTTGAGCACGATGGAGCCGTTGTTGATATTGCCGGGCCCGATGCCCGGAAGGCGGTCCTGCGGTGGATAAAAAATATCCATTTGGATGCCGCTGATGGTTTTCGATTTCTGTATATCCGAAAAAGGAGGATGGGGGATGCCTCTTTCTTCGATAATGTTTAAAAATCGACTGTAATTTTGAGATTCCACGGGATAGTGCGTCGAGATCACCCGGCCGATTGAAAAGTTTTCCATGATATAGAGCAGGCCGTTCAAGTGGTCCGCATGGGGATGGGAGAGTATGATCTTGTCGATGCTTCGTATTTTGTTTCGCCATAGAAACGGCGCGACAATCCGTGCGCCGACGTCGAATGCCGCATTGTCGCTGAATCCGCCGCCGTCAACCAGCATGGTTTTCCCGCCGGGCATTTCAACCAGTGCCGCATTTCCCTGCCCCACATCCAGGTAGGTGACAACCAGGTCCGTGTTAAAGTGACGCCGATGAACCCAGTATGCCCCATCCAGTAGGAGGACAAGCGCAGCGATTACCACGGCAATGGCAATGATTTTTTTCGACCCTGCCGGAATGCGGTGCGCGTCATGTATCGGTGTTTGGGCGCCCGTCGATAAAGGGGTGTTTCCTGTTTTCATCCTGAAAAGCAATGCCGGAATGCTCATGAGCAGGGTGTAAATGCAGGCTATTTCAAGGATTGAGGGTGTCACGGTGTTGTAGCTGCCAAAGGGCAGGCCGGCAATGCGGTCAATAACTGCCAGCGCCCCGCTTAAAAGCCGATCAGCGATGGAAAAACCCAACAGGCCGGCCGGGGCGTAGATAAAGTAAAAAAGCACCGATGCGAGCCCAAGCGGCACCACCACGAAACCGATGAGCGGAACCAGGATCAGATTCGCCCCGATGCCCAGGAAGGTGATCTGGTTGAAATAGTGCGCCACAAGGGGCATGGTGCCGATGATGGCCAGCACCGATACCCATACGAAGCCTGAAATGGTGCGGAAAAGACGATTGGACCAGGTGCCGCCGGGGGTTTTCAGCGCGGCCGGCAGCCAGTTCAGCCCGATCAGGATGGCGGCAACGGCGGCAAAAGACAGCTGGAAGGAAATATCGAAAAGAGACGGCGGGGAGATCGCCAATATGCCAAGCGCGGCTGCGGCCAGCGTGTTTGCGGGGTTGTATTGCCGGTCGAATACATATGCAAAAAGGAAAATGCTGATCATGATCACGGCCCTCTGGGTCGACGGCGACATCCCCGCGATTATGCCGTACCCAAGAATGAAAAGCATGGAAAACATCGCTGCTGTTTTTTTGACCATAACGTGTCTGAGTAGAAAAGTGTTGCGGCCGAGCAGTGCCGTTGCCAGGAAAAAGGAAACGGTTGCGATGATCCCCACATGAAGGCCCGATATGGCCAGAAGGTGGCTGACCCCCGCTTTGCTGAAAGACGCTCTCAGCCCGGGTGAAATGGAATCCCTCTTGCCAATGATAAGGGCGGCGAGTATTGCCCGCGTATCGCCGTCGCTGACCGATCCGATGGCATGGTCGATAGCCAGACGCAAGCGCAGGACGGTCAACGAAAATGATCTTGAATGCGGCCGGGGGTCCACCGCGATGCGGTCGCCCCTGTCCCATGCGGTACCCCAGATATTCCGGTAGGCCATGTACTGGAAATAGTTGAACCCGCCTGGATTGTTGAAATTCCGGATCGACCGGATCGGCCTGTGAATGGTCAACCGGGATCCCGGCAAAATTTCCGGGGCGTCTCCATAAACGGTGACCTGGATACGACCGGGCAATGCCACAGGTGTGTGCGTGTCGCCATCGGGATAGATGACCAGGTCGTCCAATACGCACCGGACCCTGAATCCCTGCTTAAAAGGCGGCAGGCATACCGTGCCGGACAGTTTGTGAGAATCCATGTCAAGGAAAGGTAGAACCG
>SLGU01000169.1 GCA_007136525.1 Desulfobacteraceae bacterium
ATCACCTGCCGGCGTCCAGCTGGATCTATCCCGAGCCATACGGCGTCGCGCTGATCATCGCCCCCTGGAACTATCCGTTTCAACTGGCCGTCGCCCCCCTGGTGGCGGCGGTTTCCGCTGGGAATTGCGCGATTATGAAACCGTCGGAGTTTTCGGTGAACACGTCCCAGGTGCTTGCGGATCTGGCCCGGCAGTATTTCGACCCGGCCTTTATCGGGGTGGTGACCGGCGATGTGGCGGTAAGCAAGGCCCTGCTGTCTGAGAAATTCGACAAGATTTTTTTTACCGGCAGCCCCGGCGTGGGGCGCATTGTCATGGGAGCGGCTGCCAAGCACCTGACTCCGGTCACCCTCGAGCTGGGCGGAAAAAGCCCCTGCATTGTGGAAAGTGATGCGGATATTCCGCTTTCCGCAAAACGGATCGCTTCCGGAAAATTCATCAATGCCGGACAGACCTGTATCGCCCCGGATTACCTGCTGGTGCAGCGTTCAGTCCGGGATTCGCTCGTGGATGAGATCCGGGGAAATATTGGCCGGTTTTTTGGTGAAAATCCCGCTGAAAGTAAAATTTATCCTCGGATTATTAATAAAAACCATCTTGAGCGGCTTTCAGGGCTGCTGGAAGGAACCACGCTCATCTGCGGGGGCGAGCATAACCCGGAAACCTTGTATTTTGCGCCCACTCTGGTTGAGGGCATGGATTTGTCCCATCCCGTCATGCAGGAAGAAATATTCGGGCCGATTCTGCCGGTCCTGACCTACGACACCATCACGGAGGTCATCGACATGGTCAATTCCCGGCCCAAACCGCTTGCTCTCTACCTGTTCACGGGTAATACGGGCAAGGCAAAGGCGGTCATGAAAAAAATCGCTTTCGGCGGCGGCTGCGTCAATGACACCCTGACCCATTTCGCGACCCCCCATCTGCCCTTCGGCGGTGTGGGCAACAGCGGCATGGGCAGTTATCACGGGAAGTTCGGTTTCGATGCGTTCACCCATTACAAGGGCATCATGAAAAACACGTTTCATGTCGATCTCCCGTTTCGCTATCCGCCCTTTTTCAAGTATATCAACCTGCTGAAGAAGGTGCTGCGGTAAAAAACAGCCGGGTTTACGAAGCCGTCAATTCTATTTGGTGGTCACCACGGGGCAGTGGGCCTGCAGAATAATATACTGCGCCGTCGATCCGAAAAGCAGTTTTCCCACTTTTGATCGCTGCCGGATGCCGAGTATGATTTCATCCATTTTATTCTCTTCGGCCCACTGCACAAGATCTTCTTCGGGCGTCAGCCCGCGCACCAGCAAATGGGCCTCGCAGGCAATGCCTTCTTTTTTTGTTTTTTCAAGGGCTGATTGATGCGCTTCCTCGATCTTATTGATTTCCTCCTGCTCTTCCCTTGTGCCTTTTTCCATGGAGGCAACCAGGAAAATTTTGCCATTGAGCATTCTGGCGTGCTGGATTGCAAGCCCCAGCGCCTGGCGGGAGGAACGGGACCCGGTGTAACATACCATGATTTTCATGCCTGCATCTCCTTTGCCTGTATACGGTTGGTCATCCGGCGTCATCGCCGTTTCAATGCCATTTTATAAGTATAATTTTTTATAGTATATGATTTTTCAGGCCCTGTATAGATATGTTTTACGACATGCAGCGGCTTGACAGGGGTTTGATCCGGCAGAAAAAAGATAAAGGTGACAATGTCGTTCGCAACACCGATGTCACCGCCTGCTAAAAGCGTTTTCGGTAGAACCGTGAAGTTCCGATCGACGGTGTGCATATTAATATACAATATGTGCTGAATCGATTCACCCTGCAGTTTTTCTGTTTGCCTTTCCATTTAATGATTAAAATATTGACTTTACAATATATTGAGAGTCATGCGCTACAATTCAGGATTTCCCGCAAGCCCATTGTCATTTTTCGACTGTTTATCATAACCAACTTGAATATAATGATATTTTTTGTTTGAGACCAATTTCATAAATTTTTGGCATTAATTATGCATGTTAATTTGACAAAAGCTTTTGTGCGAACTGTTTCTACACCTGGCTATTCGATCTTCAGCAGGATGAAACATTACAGACTCGCACCGCTTTATTAGAATATGGATCTAAATAAATCGTTTGATAAAGGCACCCTATCCGAAAGGATAGCTCGCAAAAGCACCGGCCTGATGAATCTTTAATAAGATTCGGCAGCGGGCTTGCCAAACGGGTTTAACGCCTCCTGATGGTGTTGACCCCGGGGCATCAAGACACCTGAGGGAGGTTATTCAATGTTTGTTACCGCGACATCCGTCCAACGGATGCTACTTAGCATTATCACCGTTTTAGTGGTTTTTCTCTTTCTTTCTTCCGAAACCCTCGCTTCATCGGTCACTCTCGCGTGGGAGAGGCCGGATTCTGAATCCGTTGCCGGTTACAATATATACTATGGTATGGCAGGAACCGACTATCGAGCCGTCCCCGGCAAGGTGATCCATTCCGCAAGCCAGACAGAATGCGTCCTTGACCATCTGGAACCAGGCAGGCAATACCTGTTTGCAGCAACGAGCCATGACGGAAATGGGCATGAGAGCGCTTTTTCTGAAGAAATTGCCTACACAATACCGGTGCCTTCCTACAGCATCACTGCAACAGTCAGCCCTGCTGATACAGGATCGATTCGCTCTTCGTCAGGTGCCATTGACTGCCGGAAAAACTGTTCGGCCGAGTTCGCATCAGGCAGTTCGGAGGCGTTTGCCATAGTGCCCGACAGCGGTTACCAGATAGCGGATGTAACCGTCAATGGAACTTCCGTGGGGGCGATATCAAGCTATACCTTTGAAAACATTGCAGACCATCAGACAATCGGTGCATTCTTCACTCTAAAGGAATACACGATCACTGCTGTTGCGGGATCAGGCGGGGCAATCAACCCATCAGGCGAGTTGCATGCTGTTCATGGCGCCTCGAAAACGTTTATAATCGCCCCATCAGAAGGATATAAAATATTGGATGTCACCGTGAATGGGTCGTCTGTTGGTGCGACGCCGGAATACACATTTGTCAACATTACTTCTGACAATGTCATTTCCGCTTCTTTTTCCATGAAAACCTATACAATTACGGCGAGCGCCGGTACCGGGGGCTCTATATCACCGGCGGGCGAGACGGTTGCATCCCACGGCGGTTCGGCTTCCTATATCATATCGGCTGATAGCGGGTATGAAATTTCAGATGTCAGAGTCAATGGGTATTCTGTTGGCGCAGTTGAAAG
>SLGU01000142.1 GCA_007136525.1 Desulfobacteraceae bacterium
ACCGTGTAAATCCCCGTCTGTTTTTCATAGCGCATCAATTCATGCGCCATGAATTGATCGGTACCCCCACCCCGGTGAACACCGCTCTTGTAATCGATGATCCAGCGTATGCCTTGCGCATCGACAAACGTCCGGTCAATCACCGAATAGACGACCCGGTTGTCGATTTTCCCCGCCAGCGGATATTCGCACCTGCCGCCGTGGTGCGGGTGCAGCAGCCAGCGCCCGGTTTCATCGGCAAGGGTTGCCCGAAGCGCGGAAACCACCATACCCGCAGCATCAGCCATCCTTGCCTTCTCCATTCCGATTCCGGCGAGATCCGCCCGGATCCGTGCAGGAAGCGCGGACAACCGGTCTTCATCCCAACTGTCCATACCGGTTTCACATATGATGCGAAGCCACTTGTGCACAATCGTGCCAACCACCCGCACGGTTATGCCGGCCCAATCGAAGCGCAGGGGCTCGCTTCCCGCCCCGTTTTCCGAAACCGCCTTTTGACCGCTTTCCATGCGCACATCCCCCGGAAGGGGGGGCGCTTCCCAGTGATGGGAAAGCCGGCGAATCAGCGGAGATGCAAGGGCCGCGCCGTCTGCCGCCGTATCAGCGGGGGGCTGCACCCCATTCCCGCCTTCATCCGCTTCAGCCCTTTTTCTAAATTCAGTCAAAAAAACATCCGCCACCACAGGCCATAGGCAATACAGCAGCGAGCGCCGAGCGGGAAGGGGCGGCCCGCCCTTGACTGCGCGATTGACAGATCCGACAACTTCCAGCCGCTTACGGGCCCGGGTGGCGGCAACATAGAGCAGGCGCCGGGTTTCCTGGGCATTTTTTTCCATGTCCCGGTTTTTAATATACGTGTAGGTTGGATCTTTGTCGGTGCCGGCTTCGGCGATAGGCGCCAGCAGGAGCCCCGCACGGGAAGGATCTTCATGGGGCATCTCCTGCCATAGCAGCAGTTTTTCCGATTCACCCCGCGGCACCCGTTCAAGGCCCGGAATGATCACGGTGTCAAATTCCAAGCCCTTGGCCTTGTGGATGGTCATGACCTGAACGACGGTACTGTCCGCTTCCGGATCAGGCCGTGAAAACAGGCGCATGAGCGCGTCCTCAAACGCCGGGTAGTCGATCAGGGCATCGGTGACGATGCTGCTTTCCAGGAAATCGAAAAAAACCGCCGCGTCGCTGATATCGACCATCTTCACGCATGCCGGACCACCCAGGGCTGTCCAGGTCTGCTCCACCAGGCGCCTCAGGGGCCGCCGCCCGCGCATCGCCATGGCTTTATTCAAAACCGGTAAAACCCGGTCAAGGCGCGTCCTGCCGTCCCCGGACAGGAAACCCAGGCGGGCCGGTTCCTGCATCAATTCATAAAGGGTGTTTTCAGGGTCATCGCCGGCAAGGGCATGCAGGTCGTCCAGGCGCAAACCGCACCATGGACCGCGCAAAACAGCAAGCCAGGCCACACGGTCGGCCGGATGCGACAATGCACGGGTAAGGGCCGTCAAATCCGATATCACGGGCCTTTTCCCAAGGGCCTCGATTTCCACGGCGCGGTATGGGATTCCCGACTGCCTGAGGCCGGGCAGGATTGCCGTCAAATGCGAACGGCTGCGGACGAGAACAGCGACGCTGCCAGCCGGATGGGTATGCCGTGCGCTGCGTATGCAGTCGGCCACGATTTCCGCCTCACGGTCACCGCTTTTTTCTGCGAGGGGATGAACCCTTACCGCAGGAAAATACCCCTCCGGATGGACGGCCGCTGAAGGCGAATAGGCCACCGCACCGGTTGAAGAATCGCTTTTTTCCGGAAATACGTGAACAAACGCGTCGTTTATCCAGTTCACAATGCCTGCATCCGACCTGAAATTTGTTACCAGGCTCAGCCGTTCAAGCGGCAGGTGCGGACCCAGCCCTGCTTCCCATGCCTTCAGGAAAAGCCCCACCTCGGCTTCACGGAAGCGATAAATGGACTGCATGGGATCGCCGACGGCAAAAAAGGTCCGCCCGTCCCCCGGCATCCACCCGGCCGTCAGTTTCAGGAACAGCTCGAACTGACTGATGCTGGTATCCTGAAATTCATCGACCAGGATGTGGGAAATGCCGTAATCCAGAAGCAGGGCTAGGTCCGTGGGGTCCTCGCTGTCGCCTAAGGCGGATGCGGCGCGCAGGGACATCTCCGTAAAATCCACGGCACCTTGTTTTTGAAAAACAAGGTGCAGGTGGGCCACGGACAGCTTGAGTATTTCGAACAGCGCCTCCACAAGGCACCACTGCTCTTCGGTATAGTAGGGCGCAGGGAGCAGCCGGACACCATGAAGGGCTTCGGCAAAGGCTTCGCATCCGGCAGTGTCTTCCAACAGCGCCTTGAATTCATTTTTTTGCCGGGCAAACACTGCATTGTCCCCCGACCCCCCGTCCGCTTTTGCCGGAAACCCGATCCGCTTGTCCACGCTTTTCCGGAATCCGCCGGTTTTCGTCAAAAGCAGATCTGCAATGCCTTGCCACGTTCCCAGTTCGTTGGGAATGCACTCAGGGATTTCATGCATTTCCAGGCATTGGCATATTTCAGAGCCCGGAGAGACGGTAAAAAGGTTTTTTGCCGCAAAACGGGCAAGCGCCGGCAGCCACCGGACGACGGCCTCCGGCATATGCGTGCGGGCCCTGCAAAGGGCGCTTTCTATTTCCCTGCGCAGAGCGGCTTCCAGGCTTTCCCGCTGAATCCGGATGTCCGCGGCATCCACCACGTGGCGCAGCCACTGGTCCCTGCGGGTTAGCATTGCCGCAATCAGTGCCTCGACCCGGCCGATGTGGTTGTCCACGTGCCGGATAAGGGCTTCAACCGAATCGGACCAGTCCGCAGCCGATTCGAGTTCCATGACCGTGTTCGCCGCCGCTTCCCGGTAAAGGGGATCGGCATTTTCGATGATTTGCGGCTGCATGCCCAAACCCGCCAGAACCGGCATCCGGCGGACCAGGGAAGCGCAGAGGGCATCGATGGTGGAAATCCTGAGCCGGGAAGGGTTGTTCATGAGGTCCCAGCCGCTTGCCGCGTCATGGGCGCGGGCTTTGCGGGCAAGCGTCCACGTGACGGCTTCGTGGGGTGTTTCAGGCGGCGCGTCCGACCCGGCGCGCTTCAACGCCGAAAGCACCCTTTCCTTCATTTCTGCGGCTGCCTTGCGTGTGAAGGTAATGGCGATGATTTCCTCGGAAGACCGCACCCGGGAAAGGAGCGCAAGATAGCGCTGGACCA
>SLGU01000374.1 GCA_007136525.1 Desulfobacteraceae bacterium
GTGTCGGCGGGCGGCGGTGCCGGTGATCCATTTGGAATCGCCGGTTTCCGTTGCAATTTTTCCGTCAAGGGTCGCGGCGCATTTCAAAATGACATAGGGAAGCCCCGTCTGGACATGCTTGATAAAAAATGCATTGAGCTTGCGGGCTTCTGCTTCGCAGACGCCCGTGGCAACCTCGATGCCTGCCTGCCGCAAGGCCTCGAAGCCGCCACCGGCGACCAGCGGGTTCGGGTCGGCCATGGCCGCCACCACCCGGGAGATTTTTGCCTTGATGACGGCCTCGGTGCACGGCGGGGTCCGGCCGTGGTGGTTGCACGGTTCCAGGTTGACATACATGGTCGTCCCGGCCGTGTTCCCCCCGGCATCTTCAATGGCGTTGACTTCCGCGTGGGCATCGCCTGCGGCCTGGTGGTATCCGCGGCCGATGATTCTGCCGTCCTGAACGATCACCGCACCGACCATGGGGTTGGGGGAAGTGAATCCCCGTCCTTCCGCGGCCAGGTCAAGGGCCATTTTCATATAAAAGATATCCGAATTGTCCATGGCTTTCAAACGTGTTGCGAATCAATATAGACGGCTTTGTAAAAGCTTAACCTTTTTACAAAGCCGTCTGAAAACGACTTTTTACGGATTCATCAATATAGAAACATTAATGGTTCCGCAAAGCCGGTTGCGGAACCATTCGCGTTTTTTCGGGTCGCGGGGTTTCGGGCATACCCGCTATCTCTGGTCCAGCAAATCCTTGAGCTCCTCGACAAAATCTTTTACATCCTTGAAGTCCCGGTATACGGATGCAAACCGGACATAGGCGACCTTGTCGAGTTCATGGAGCTTCGCCATTATTTTTTCGCCGATGACCCGGGATTGGATTTCCTTTTCTTCGGATTCACGCAGGTCCCGTTCAAGCTCCTCGATGAACGACTCGATGACGTTCATGCTGATTTCGCGTTTTTCACAGGCCCGCTGCAAGCCCGACCGGACCTTTTCACGGTTGAATTCTTCCCGTCTCCGGTCTTTCTTGATGATCATCAGGGGAATTTCTTCAATGTACTCGTAAGTGGTAAAACGCCTGTCGCAGGACATGCATTCCCGACGCCGGCGGATGGCGTTTCCATCCCTGCTCAGCCTTGAGTCGATCACTTTGTTGTTATTCTCTCCGCAAAAAGGGCATTTCATGGTGTTATCCCGTTTTGTCTTCCAGGCTGACCTTCCTGAGACGGATTTGCGTTTCATCAAGAAGAGCCGCTGCCAGTTCGTCGGTATATCCCTCGCTGTAGCAGACTTCATGGATGCCTGCGTTGATGATCATTTTGGTGCAGATGCTGCAGGGCAGGTTGGTGCAGTAGAGTATGCCGCCCTGTATGCTGACGCCATGATAAGCTGCCTGTATAATTGCGTTTTGCTCTGCATGGATGCCGCGGCACAGCTCATGGCGCTGGCCGGATTCAATCTGCATGGTTTCCCTCAGGCAGCCCTTTTCCACGCAATGTGCAATGCCGGATGGCGCTCCGTTATATCCGGTGGCCAGGATTCTGCGGTTCTTGACGATGACCGCGCCCACCGCCCGGCGCAGGCACGTCGACCGCCTGGCCACGAGGGCGGCGATTTCCATGAAATAGGCGTCCCAGGAAGGGCGGTTGTCAATGGCAGGCATCGGCTTTGAATTCCATTTTCATGTCAATCTGCCGCATAAAGCATGAAATTTTCACACAATGCGGTCACCTGTTCCCGGATTTTTTCGATCTCAGCGTGGTTTTCGTGGTTTTTCAGCGCCCTGAGGATATATGCGCCGATTTGATCCATTTCCTTTTCACGCATTCCCCGCGTGGTCACCGCGGGCGTGCCGATCCGTATGCCGCTTGTGACGAAAGGGCTTTCGGTATCGAACGGGACCGTGTTTTTGTTCACGGTGATGCCCGCTTTTTCGAGTGTTTCCTCGGCTGTTTTCCCGGTGATACCCATGTTTCTCAGGTCGGCAAGCATCATGTGGTTGTCGGTGCCGTCGGAAATCAGTTTCATACCGCCCTTCATCAGGCAATCCGCAAGGGTGCGGGCATTGTTCACGACACGCGCCTGGTATTTTTTGAAGCCCTCGGATTTTGCCAGCTTGAATGCGACGGCTTTGGCGGCAATGACGTGCATGAGCGGACCGCCCTGAATGCCGGGAAAAATCTGGCTGTTGAGTTTTTTTCCAAGGTCGGTTTTGGCCAAAATGAGCCCGCCCCGGGGTCCCCGAAGCGTTTTGTGGGTCGTGGAAGTGACTGCATCGGCATGGGGAACGGGAGAGGGGTGGTTGCCCGCCGCGACAAGGCCCGCAATATGGGCCATGTCCACCATGAACCAGGCTTTTGCTGCTTTCGCGATCTTTGCGAACGCTTCGAAATCGATAAACCGGGGATAGGCGCTGGCTCCGGCAATGATCATCTTCGGCCTGTGGGCCTGCACCAGGGCCTCAACCTGCTCGTAATCGATTGTTCCGGTGTCCTTTTTCACGCCGTAATGGACAAAATTAAAAAAGCGTCCGGAAAAACTTGCAGCAGCCCCGTGTGTCAGGTGCCCGCCATGGGAAAGGTCCATGCCCAGGATGGTGTCCCCGGGTTCCAGGAGTGCGAAAAAAACCGCCATATTGGCCTGGGAGCCCGAATGGGGCTGCACGTTGACATATTCCGCGTTAAAGAGATCTCTGGCGCGTTCTATGGCCTTGGTTTCTGCAATGTCAACGTATTCGCACCCCCCGTAGTAGCGTTTCCCCGGGTATCCTTCGGCATACTTGTTTGTCATTACGCTGGCTTGTGCCGCCATTACGGCAGGGCTGACGATATTTTCTGAGGCGATAAGCTCGAGGGTTGTTTTCTGACGCTGAAATTCAAGGGAAATGGCTTGTGCGATTTCAGGATCGACGTTTTCTATCAATGCCACATCCGGCTGTATATCAATGTATTTGTTCATAAGCGGTGTTGCCCTCTTTAACGTTCAAATCGTTTAAATCAAGTGTCCCGGCAGCGGCAGAATTTATTGAGCCGGTCCGAATGCCGCCCGCCGTCGAAAGGGGTTGTCGCCCAGGCGCGAACGATTTCCTCGGCAAGGGTGATGCCCACTACCCGTCCGCCCAAAACCAGGATATTCGCGTCATTGTGCCGCCGGCTCATGATGGCGGAAAAAAGGTCGTTGCAAAGCGCCGCCCGGATTTCCGGGTACCGGTTCGCCACCATGGACATGCCAAGACCGGTGCCGCAGATCAGGA
>SLGU01000115.1 GCA_007136525.1 Desulfobacteraceae bacterium
AGGATTTCACGGGCGAAAATGACCATGAGCATGTCCCCGTAGATAATTTCCCCCCGGTCGTCCACCACGCCGATCCGGTCCCCGTCGCCGTCGTAGCCGATGCCCACGTCCAGGTTGTTTTCCCTGACCAGTGCGATCAGGTCGATGAGGTTCTTTCTGACCGTGGGGTCGGCTTCATGGTTCGGAAACCGGCCGTCCATGTCGCAGTAGATGTCGTGCACCTCGCAGCCCAGTTCCCGCAGCAGGGGCACGGCCACGACTCCGGCGGTCCCGTTGCCCGCGTCCACGCCGACCTTCAGCGGCTTGTCAATGCGGATGGCATTGGCGACATGCCTGTGATAGTGGGGGATGATTTCCGTTTGGACCTTCCCGCCTTTTCCTTCGGCAAACTGTCCGCTTTCAGCGATTTCCCGGATTTTGAGAAGCTGCTCGCCATGAACCGAATCGGTGCCCCGGCATATTTTGAACCCGTTGTACGCCGGGGGGTTGTGGGACGCCGTGACCATGACGCCGCCGTCGGCCTCCAGGTGGCGAATGGCAAAATAAAGGACCGGGGTCGGGCAGATGCCGGTGTCGATTACATGGCATCCCGTGGAAACAAGCCCTTCGGTCAGCTTGCCGGCGTAATCGCCGGAGGTCATTCTGCAGTCCCTGCCCAGGACCAGGGTGGTTGCACCGAGCCCCATCATATAGGTGCCGATAGCCTTTCCAAGCACCCTGACATCGGTTTCATCCATATCTTTACCGGCGATGCCCCTGATATCGTATTCCCTGAATATATCCGGATTCATGGTGTTTCCTCTGGTTTTGTGAAACTGTAAAGCATTTTTCCCGGTTTATCCCTTGATAACGGCAAGGGGGCGAAGTTTGGCTACTTTTCTCGAGATTCCGGAGCCGTGGGCCACATTCACCACTTCCGTTACATCCTTGTATGCCTCCGGCATTTCCTCCGCCATGGTCAGCCGCCCTGTTGCGCGAACAAATATGCCTTTTTCTTCCAGCTCCTCGCGCAGCCGGCGACCCTTTGACGCCTTGACGGCGGCTTTCCGGCTGAGCACGCGGCCGGCGCCGTGGCATGTGGAGCCGAATGTCTCCTTCATGGCGTTTTCCGTACCGACAAGCACGTAGGATGCCGTTCCCATGTCGCCCGGAATCAATACGGGCTGCCCCACCGGTCTGTAGCGGTCGCAGAGCTGGCTGCTGCCCGGGGCAAAGGACCGGGTGGCACCTTTGCGGTGGACGCAGACCGTTTGCCGCCGGCCTTCAATTTCGTGAGATTCCGTTTTGGCGATGTTGTGGCAGACATCGTATACCAGGCGCATCCCCAAGTCTCGCGGACTCATCCGGAAGACGTCCATGAATACATCCATGGCCATGTGCATGAGCACCTGCCGGTTGGCCCACGCAAAGTTGGCCGCGCAGGCCATGGCGTTGAAGTACTGTTCCCCTTGCGGGGACCGGAACATGGCACAGGCCAGCTGCCGGTCCGGCAGATGGATGCCTTTTTGCGGCTTTCGGGTCATTGCCGCCAGAAAATCGTCGCATATCTGGTGCCCCAGGCCCCGTGACCCGGTGTGGATCATAACGGTCACAAGCCCTTTCGCCAGGCCGAAGGCATCTGCTGCCGCCGGGTCAAAGACCTTCTCAACCAGGCCGATTTCAACGAAATGGTTGCCGGAACCCAATGTCCCGAGCTGGGGGCGGCCCCGTTCCATTGCACGGTTGCTGACGGCATCCGGGTCGGCATTGGCCATGCAACCGCTGTCCTCGATGCGCATGGCGTCGGCGGCGCTGCCGTAGCCCTGGTTAATGGCCCATTGGGCCCCTTGTTTCAGGACTTTTTTGAGTTCACTGTTGGTCAGCCGGATCTCCCCTTTTTGCCCCACGCCGGTGGGAATCTGCCGCTGCATCTGGCCGGCCAGGGCCTCAAGGCTGTCGGAGACATCCGGAAGGGTAAGGTTGGTGCAGGCGAGCCGGACACCGCAATTGATGTCATACCCCACCCCCCCGGGTGATATGATGCCGTCATCCAGGTCAAACGCCGCGACCCCGCCTATGGGGAAGCCGTATCCCCAGTGGATATCCGGCATGGCCAGGGCCGTACCTAAAATGCCGGGCAACTGGGCGACGTTTACAAGCTGTTTAAGCGCTTCCTCCTGCTCGACAGCCTCGATCAGGCTGGTGCTGGAATAAACCCTTGCCGGAACGTTCATTGCGCCGGTTTTCTTGATTTCCCAGCGATAGTCATCGATCTGGATCAGTTCCATGGTATTTGTCCAAAATCATAAAAATTAAGGATCAGTCTGCATGCCCGCAGTGCCGCTTCCGACCGCATGCCGGCGGCCGTAAGTCGGCCCGGTCCCGATCATGGTATGCCCGGCAGAGATCATCACGCCTCTGCGGTTGACGATATTCCCTATATATCAAAGATAATGGTTATTTCAAACCCTTCAGGTATTTTTCGGATATCTCCCCCGGCAAAAGTGACCGCCTTGATCTCGCAGGTGATGGCGTGCTTTTCCGGATCATAGGCTTCATGGGCCGCCCGTCCCGTGAGGGCAGTGCCTGAAAGGGTTTCAATCTCAACGCTTTTGACCAGTCTCCCCTGGCCGTTGAACATGTAGAGCAGTTCGCGCAGCATATTGATCAGAAGGTCGGTTTGATCGATGCCTTCGATGGTGATCGCCTGCGTCATGGATGCATCCACAACGCTCAGATCGGCGATCAGCCCGAACATGCCCCTGGCTGCTTCCCTGTAAAGCGATGCCAGGTCGGGGGCCTGCACGCGGATGCCCGTATCGGCAGTATGGTCGATCACTTCAAAGGGCATCACGGGGTTTTCCAGACCAGTTGACCGGTGTTTTCGGTGTGATATCCCCCCAGTTTCGCAACGCTGACCTTAAAGTCCTCGGATGCGATGATTTCCAGAAACAGTTGAACCTGCGGGGTGCTTGCGAACCTCTCAGGTATCAGGATATCGTAGGATTCGGTGGCAACTGGAATAAAATCCAGGCCCAGCGCCTTTGCCGCGGCAAAAATGCCCAGGCCGGCATCCGCCGTTTGGCCGAGCACGGCGACCGCAACCGCCATGTGGGTGAATTCCTCGTTTTCATAGCCTTTTATGCCACGGGCATCGATTCCGGCTTTTTCGAGGTGGTAATCCAGCAGAATGCGCGTTCCGGAACCGGCCTGGCGGTTGATGAGCACGATATCCGCCCGGGTCAGGTCCTCAATGC
>SLGU01000025.1 GCA_007136525.1 Desulfobacteraceae bacterium
CGCCAGTTGATCTACGATTTTTCAGAGGCGGTGATGCTGTCTACGGGACGGTTCTTTTACCTGAAATCACGCTTTCCCCAAGGACTTGATTATCGGGAACTGCCGGATCTCGCCGCGTTGAGGATTGGCGGGGTGTTGGGCTATTGGTATGAAACGCCCTTCAAGGAAGCAAAGCTGATGGTGGAATATGTGCCGACGGATGAACAAAACTTGATGAAATTATACGCGGGGCGCCTCGATTTAGTGGCGTGTGATGAATTAGTGGGCTGGGGGTTGATCAACAAGCTCTATCCCCTGAAGTTTTCTCAATTTGCAACCATAAATAAGCCCTTGAATGAGGATGCGCTGGTATTGATGGTTTCCAGAAACTATCCCAATGCATCTGAAATCACCAGTGCGTTCAACGCGGCCTTGAAGCGATTGGAGGCACAAGGGAAGGTGAAGGAAATCCTGTCCAGACACGGGTTGCAGGACTATCGCACGTCTGAATGAAAGCAATGGTCAAAGCGGGGCGAGGGAAAGCCTCTTGATAATTTAAAAAAATTCGACTGATGCCTTGCCCGGCTATGCCTGCAGTACGCGATTCAGCACGGTGTACAGCCGATCGAGCGTATAGGGTTTGGATAAAATATCAATGAAACCGTATTCCTCATATTTTCCCAGGGCGACATTGTCTGCATAACCGGAGGAGACAACGGCCCGGACCCGGGGATCAAACGCGAGAATCTCCTTCACGGCTTCCATGCCCCCCATACCGCCCGGCACGGTCACATCCATGATAATCATGTCAAAAGGGGCGCCGGAGGCCATGGCAGCCCTGTACATTTCCACGGCCGCCTTGCCGTCTGCGGCGGTTTTGACCTCACAGCCGCATTTTATAAGCATATCCGAGATAACATTGCGGATGATTTCCTCATCATCCATGACAAGAATCCGGGCGGCATATTGCAATGTCTTCGCCTGTGTTTCGGGACGTCCTATAGCCTCCGGACGGGTTGCCTCTGATGCGGGGAGGTACAGCGTGAAGGTGGTGCCTTCAGAAGGTTCAGAGGACACACGGATATGGCCGCCGTGCTTATTGATTACTGAATAGACCGTTGCCAGCCCGAGGCCGGTGCCATTCTGCCGTATGCTGTAATAGGGATCAAATATATGCTCCAGGTGCATCGGCTCAATGCCGACGCCTTCATCGCGCACCACCGCCTTTATATATTTTCCCGGGGCAAGCGGCAGCGTGCTTGTTTCAGAAACTTCCGCATTCTCCAGGGCGATGTGGAGGCGCCCGCCTTTGGGCATGGCATGATCGGCGTTTATGGCGAGGTTGGAAAACACCTGCTGAACCTGCCCCTTGTCCACCTTGGCCAACCACAGATTTATCGCCGATTGAAAAACCGGCTTGACATTGCTGCCTGAAAGGTCGAAGCGCACCACTTCCTCAACAATCTGATCCAACCGGGCGTCCTCTTTTACCGGGTATCCGCCCTTTGAAAACGTCAGCAACTGGTTTGTCAGCCGGATAGCGCGGTCCATGGACCTCTCCGCTTCCTCAAGGGGGTTGATGGCCGGATGCCCCTTTTCCATTCTCGACCGGGCAACGGACATATTGCCGAAAATACCCGTCAGGATATTGTTGAAGTCATGGGCGATCCCGCCCGCCAGCATGCCGACGGTTTTCAGGTTCTCCATCTTCTGAAGCTCCAATTCGGCTTGTTTGCGTTCGGTAATGTCCTGTATGATGCCCTCTACGATATGGCGGTTGGGGTTATACTCCCCTGCTGTATAAATATCACGCACCAGGCCGTCTTTCGGCCGTTTGATCTTGAATTCCGCCTCCTCGTAATCACTTTCCCGGCGCAACAGCCTTTTCAATTTTTCAGCGAGCATGGGCCTGTATTCCGGCAGCGGGATGTGCCGAAGCGCCCTGTTGGATTTGCCGGCGCAATCATCAATGCCATATATACCGCACGCCTGGTCACAGAGAATCGTGTTTCCGGTTTCTATATCGACCTGCCAGCTTCCCAGGCGGGCCACCGACTGGGCCTTGCGCAATTGCCTTTCGCTTTCACGCAGGGCTTCGCGCATCCGGTAGTCTTCGGACACATCACGAAACACCAGTACCACGCCGGTGATATTGCCGTAATGGTCCCGTATCGGCGCCCCGGAATCGGCCACCTGGTATTCTTTCCCGTCCGACGCCAACAGCAGTGTATGCTCGGCAAGGTCAACCACGGTCCCGGCAGCAAGGACCCGCCCGACCGGGTCGTCGAGTTTTTCCCTTGTCCTGGCATCAACGATATGGAACACTTCAGAAAGCGGCTGACCCACCGCTTCTGCAATCTGCCACCCTGTCAGTTTCTGCGCGACCGGGTTCACTCGGACAATCATCCCATCGGTTGCGGCCACGATGACCCCGTCGCCGATGGAATCAAGCGTGGTGCGGAGATTTTCCTCGCTGCGGCGCAGCGTTGTTTCAATCTCCTCCCGCTCACTGATCTCGTTTTTCAGCAGTGTGTTTGCAGCGGCCAACGCTGAGGTCCGCTGAATCACCCTTTGTTCCAGCATCTGGTTGGCCTGCAATATTCTGACATAAAGGAGGAAAACGGCAAATCCCATAATGAAAAACACAAAAACAACGGCATGGGTGTATATTGCCCGGGAGACCCAAACCGCCTCGATACTTCCGATCGTTCTTCCCTGGTACAATACATTCGATTCAAGCGGGATTGCAGGCATCAGGCGGGCGGCCATCAGGAGACCCTCGAATGCCCCCGTTTCCATAACAGGGGCATCATAGAAAACGCCCCTACCCTCCGCTTCAACAACCGAAAGAGCCGCATAGTTGTAGGATTGGCAGGCAAGATTCAGGTATTCGGATACGGCTTCATAATTATAGTTCCAGAGTGCATCGGCAATAACCCGGGCATGCTCGTCGATTTTTGCACGCGCCTCTTTACGGGTGTGATCTTCATAAAAAACGACAAATATACAAAAAAGCAGAAACCCTGCAATCCCCGCCGAAACCGTGATTTTTTTGAATTTTGTATTATGTCTTCCTGCTGCAGTTACCATGTGCCCTTATCTCATTGCATACAAATAACAGGAATCCGGGATTTTGCATCCATGCCCCCCGGAAAAACCAGAAATATATATTTTCCGCAACTCCAGGGGGTTTATTTTTTTCTTCCCGCAAGCATTTCCATAAACGCATCCACCCGGGTCTGGAACTGGGCCAG
>SLGU01000016.1 GCA_007136525.1 Desulfobacteraceae bacterium
CAGGATCGGAATTGATCTGAAAGGGATGTCGCGTCAGCTGGAAGTGCTCAAGGTACATTTGGTGCCCTCATTTTCATCATTGAGAACGGCGGGTGATCATTTTTACCCTTTGGCACATGACCTGTAGTTTATTATGGTCTCACTCCGGTTTGGAAGCAATTATTTCGTGGCGGAATGAACCGGTATCTGAGGTTAGGAATATTGAATGCGTCTACGTCTATAACCCACCTCAAAATTGTCTTCCGGCTCAATATCTTCGTTGGCGTCTTGTTTCATTTCCTCGAAATATCCGAGCATGTCTCCGGTTTGAAACAAGTCGCCGCCGCAATCTTGAACCGAAATCCGAATTTTGAGATGGATTCAGATTAATACCAATTCATAACAAGGTTTGCGTTTTATGTAAATATTGATTTGTTAAATGATGGTGTAGGTTCTTTAGGCGAAAAAATGCAGGGGTGTCGGCGGAAAACGCAGAACTCTTTTGCAATCCTGCAAATAAGTCCGGAGAAAGAAGATCTGAAACGTTTATCTGTCATTCGCTTTTTTGTGATGGTAGGTTTTTACAAATGCGATAATGGCATTCAGTTGTTCATCTTTGGGCCCGATGAATTCAACACCCGTCAGAAAAAAACCTGCCCTGTCTGATTTACGGGTATTGGCCACACGGCCTTTGACTTGTATCTTTTTCCCCTCCAGGTCGATAGTTACAAGAATAATAAACGACCCTTGCAGCGGTTTTTTGGTTTCCAGCAGGGTCCCTTGCTGGCTCAGGTTCAAGGTGCGCCCCTTCCCCTGACCAGTTTTTTTACCGTTCGCATCAAAAAGGAAAAAGTTTACAATGTTTGAGGTGTCAATACGAGCGTGTTTTCGTTTTTCATTAATATCCGAAGTGTTCTGCCTTGAAGCCATTTGACCTGCCCTGTTTTTTGTTTCGGTTTGAAATTGCCATATTTAAATAATTTTTTGTGAAATTCAACATGAATTGTATTTTTTTGCCGGACCTGCCCGGAATCGCTCCGGCGCAATCCCAAGAGGCAGGGACAATGGCAAAACGCCATGCCCTGTTGTGCATTCAGGGATTTCAGGGGCTGTAGCATATTACAAACCCATCAGGTCAATGCAAAAAGAACAATGAGCAGTCCACTTTGTTTTTTTATTGGTCCGCTGGCGTTTTGCATGCCTGGTTCGGCTGCCTTCTTCTCTGAATAGCGGTTGAATCGCGCCACACGTTCAAATACAATGCATACTTGCATAAGGAAACCGCGGTTCAACTCACCCCCGTTTTTTTGATCACCTGCCTTTTCTGGAAAACACCCGCCGCCGTCCCCGCCGCCTTTGTCACTGCCGGTGTCTTTGCCGTTTTTTATTTCAAGAACATATCCGCGTCTTATAATCTCTTCAAAATTCGCTTCAACTGCAGCGGAGGAAAAAACCACAGCTTCTTCTCCTGCGGATACAGAGACGAGGCTACCCGGCGGCACGGGAGCGTAGAGCATCCCGTCGCTATATGCCGTACATCCGAAACATCCTTTATCCGCATGCCCTCTTATATCAGGTAGGCGATGGCATCTGCCGCAGAGATTCGCTGATATTTCTTCCCACCGGGGTAGAAGCAGGTTACGACCCTCTTTTGCCAAGGTAGTCCGAGAGAGACATTAAGGTTACTGAAATGTCCTTCCGAAAAAGGTGTTCTTGCCAGGTCACAGATTGGCATTGCAAACACGAATCGGTTCAGGTATTTATTGAATGATATTTGCCAGGAAAAGCAAAGGTTTTAATCCCAGGCGGTTCAACCCTAAAGGACCTCCCGCGTCGGTTTTGCTGCTTTGGATTATTTAGGGAAAAGCAGTATTTTCGGGGAATGCACACATGCTGTTCCAAAAGCAATTGTCAGTCAAAAAAGAGATTCTTTTCTTAAGCCTGTTTTCTTTTGTCATCATATTTCTGGTTTTCGGTATCCTTTTTGCCAAAAGCCTTTTTGACATCAGCCAAGACAGCGCAAAGCGCTCCATCCAGGAAACCAACAGTCAGATCAGCATCTTTGCAGAGGGGTTTTTTTCGGAGATTACCAACACGCTCAACATGCTGGCAATGCATGAGGACATCCGCTTTTTCTCCCGGAACGACGATGATGTTCACCAGCGCGCCCTGGCACTATATCAGAATATCCTCAAATCCAACGAAAACATCCTGTACGTCTATTCCGGCTATGCGGATAAGTACCTGCTGATTCCCGATTACACCCCACCGGAGGGATTTGATCCGACACAGCGGCCTTGGTACGTTGCAGCTGTAGAGGCCATGCCGGGGATAGCGACCGGGGTCCCCTATCACGAGGCAAACTCCGGAAAATGGGTCTTTGCTCCGAGCAAGGCGCTCCTGGACCGCCAGGGGAGCATCGCCGGCGTCGTGTCCATTGATATTTCCCTCGAAAGCATCATCCGTCTTCTGCGGCAGCGATATCGCTACGAAACACAAGTCAGTTATGCTGTGAGCAAAGACGGCTTTATCCTGATTCATCCGGATGACGACCGGATCGGCACAACCATATCGCCTTTGGTTCAAAATCAGATCTCCGGTGTAAATGGCGCATTCGAATACGAAGAAGACAGCCTCAGGCAGTGGGCGCATTACGACACCATCGAATCCACCGGCTGGGTTTTTATCACGGCGGTGGCGAAAAATGAAATTCTGTCACCGATCTTCTCCCGTATCTTTATTTACGCTCTCTTCATTATCGGCGTTTCTTCCGTTTTGGGGGTTTTGCAGAGCCTTTTTCTCAGTCGGCGCTTTGCCGGCCCCTTGATCGACCTGGGCGAGCGGGTAGCAGCCATTACTGCGGGAAGGCCAGGAAAAAAAGTTTCGTATGGGTATTCAAATTCCGAAATTGCCTCAATTGCTGAAAATATCGAACACTTGACGGAAACCCGATTCAGTCGCAAGGCAATGGATCTGAAGGCTATCATCGAATCCACCCAGGACGGCATCCTGGTTGTGAGCATGCATCGGGAGGTTATTTACGTTAATTCACGGTTTCGCCAGTTATGGCACTTTGGACAGGAGGCCGGGGAAGGGGCGGACGAGACCGTCCTTCTCTTGATGGCAAAGGACCATCTATCCGATCCCGTGGCATTTATGGAAGAAATTGAGGCGCTGTATGCGTCCGACCGGAAAAAGCTTCTGTCCGTGAACTTCAGGGACGGCCGGGTTTATGA
>SLGU01000276.1 GCA_007136525.1 Desulfobacteraceae bacterium
GAACCGACCTATCATCACTGTTTTTAGCAGTTTTTATCATTTTCTCACATGATCCCTGTTATGGCAAGAAAAAACCGTTTTCCCCGATAAAGGGAGTTTTCCATGTACGGGCCATTAAAGCGTGAATTTTTTTCATCGTTGATGAACGATTATCTAAACCTGGTCCTAAAACGACCGATGATCCCGATCATCTTCCTGTTGATCCTAACCGTCATTCTTGGCACAGGCCTCCCGAAAATAGAATTCGACAGTTCTGTAGAATCCTTTATGCCCAAGCATGATGAAGAATACCGGAGATACATGGATGCCAAGGAGATTTACGGCGACAACGACCGGTTCATGCTTATGGCCGTGAATCCTGAAAAGCTCTGGTCCGGGGCAACATTTGTCACCTTTGACCGGTTTCTGAGTGATATCGAGGAATACAAGGACGCCTCACCCGAACGGGAAGCGGACCGCCGCAGACGATTTGATTCAGTCGTTATATCCGAAGGTGCCGCATTTTCCGACCTTGCGGAGGCCTTTGGGGACGACCCCGCCTTTGCACGGTTTCTGCAGCGGCACACGCCGGCTGATATGCAAAAAAAGAACCGACTGGATTTGAAAGACATACAACATCTTCAAAAACGGCTCGATAAGGACCTGGCCCTGAAACAGATGGATATCATTGACACGATCCTGTCGCCGTTCACCATAAGGGACATCAGCGGAAAAGACGACACGCTTGAATCCTTTGACATGGTTCCGGAAGATGACAGCGATCGCCGCATCGTTCCCATGTCTGCTTCTGAAATAAGGGACTTCAGGGAAAGGCTCGAACTTAACCCGACCTTTGAGAAACTGATTTATGCCATAGATCCGAATACCGGCAGGATCACCGACTTCGCCACGATGCTCAAGTTCACGGGAACCGAGGACCAGGAAGCCATTGTCAGCGAAATCCTGCGCATCGCCGACGCTTATCCGTCTCTGAACATCAGCTTCTCCGGCGTGCCGTATGTCAACAAAAAATTCAACGACTATATCAAGGCCGATTTGCGACGAAGCATCCCCCTGGTGCTGCTGGTGATCACACTGGTGCTTTATTACAATTTCAGATCGTTCAGGGGCATCATCCTGCCCCTGGCAACCCTTGGCATGGCGGAGATCTGGACCCTGGGGCTCATGGGGCATCTCGGATACAAGATGACGTCTGTGGGCGGCACGCTGCCACCGCTACTGATGGCCATCGGCAGCTCCTATTCCATCCATATTCTGAACCAGTACTACTCGGAATTCCGCCTCATCTCGAATGCGGATAAAAAAGCGGGCATCCAGGCGACTATGAAGCACATTTCCATCACCGTGTTCCTGGCCGGATTGACCACTTTCGCAGCCTTCTGCACCCTCCTGACGAATAAAGTAACGGCGCTCCAGGAATGGGCGGCGTTCTCGGCGATGGGCATCGCCATCACCGTACTCATCTCGATCACCCTGATCCCTGCCGCACTCGCCATTTTACCCCACCGCTATCCCAAAGGACTGATGGGTAAAGACAAGAAAAACAAACCCACCTTGATCGATGCCGTCCTCAGAATAACGGCCAAAGCGGCCATTGTCCACTACCGCAAGGTCTATGCCGTGACGGGCATTGTCATCCTTTTCATGCTCGTGGGTGCGACAAAACTCCAGGTGGATACGGAATTTCTGCACTATTTCAAGGAAAACGACCCTGTCCGGCAGAGCGTACTCAATAATGGGGAAAAATTCGGCGGCGGGTGGGGATTTAACATCATCATCGACTCGGGTGAGACCGACGGCGTAAAATGCCCGGAATTTCTATCTACCATTGAAACGCTTCGGGAATGGCTGACATCCGATGAAAACCCGGATCTCAACATTGGCCGGACCGATGCTTTCGGCGATTTTATCAAGCGGATGCACATGGCCATGAACAATGATGATCCGGCGTATTTCCGGATTCCGGAAACCCGGATGGATATCATGGATTACCTGGAAATCTTCTCGGGGGAAGACAAGGATTCCGATGGCCGGGTCGATGATTTCGAACCATTCGTGGATCCGATGTTTCAAAAAAACAACGTACTGGCCAGGCTCACCCGGAAAGCAGACGAAAGTCTGGGAACCTCAGAAATCAAGCGTATTATCGGCCGGGTTGAAACCCACCTGGAAGAAACACTCCCCGCTCCATACGCGTTTACCGTTACGGGATATCCCATCATCAATGTCAAGCTGGCGCACTATGTGGTAATGGGCCAGCTACAGAACCTTTTTCTTTCACTGGTCCTGGTTCTTGGTGCCATCACCCTGTTGTTCAGAAGGTTATCTGCAGCCCCCCTGTCGCTCATCGACATAGGGGTGACCATCATTATCAACTTCGGGATAATGGGCTGGTTCGGCATCAAGCTGGACATGGTCACATCCATCATCGCGGCCATTACCGTAGGGATAGGAATCGACGATACCATCCATTACCTCAATACCTATCGGCGCTATCATGCGGAAACCGAAGCCGATATCCCCAAAACCATTGAAAAAACGATGCGGGTGACGGGCAAAGCCATTATGTTCACTTCCCTCGCACTCACGCTTGGATTCATTACGCAAGTCACCTCCCACTTCATGCCCGTTGTGCTCTTCAGCCTGCTGCTGGCGCTGACCATGGTCAACACGACCGTCGGCTCGATTCTGCTGATTCCGGCTGCCATCCGCCTGACCGGCGTCAATCTCGAGGCGCCCGGTGCGGTAAACATCGAAAACAACAACGGAGATTAGGGTGCTGCAGTAAACCAGCCCGTTTTTACAGGCAGGCATCCTCCGGGCTGACGGCTTCCACCGGCTCGATATGGACGACGACATCCAGGACCCGGGGCCCTTTTTCCATAATACGTTTTTTCGCGTCTTCCGCCACCCGGTGCCCTTCAAATACGCTCATGTTGCCGTCTACCGCCAGGTGCAGGTCCACCTGGAGATGCTTGCCCGCATAGCGGGTGCGAATATTGTAGGCATACCGGACATTTTCATCCGCCATTGCAATATCCCTGATTTTTTCGCAGGTTTCACGGGGGGCGCCTTCATCCACCAATTCCTTGAAACCATTTACGACAATCCGCGCCGATGCCCAGAAAACAAGGGCGGCCACGAATATCGCCGCAAACTGGTCGAGCATGTAAAGGGGTGGATACACAATCGCCACGGCCACGGCGATCAGTAC
>SLGU01000086.1 GCA_007136525.1 Desulfobacteraceae bacterium
AAAAACGGTGTCAGGGCATTCCCCTTGAATATATTTTGGGATTCGGAACCTTTATGGGGATGTGTTTTTCCTGTTCACCTGCCGCATTGATTCCCAGGCAGGAGACCGAACTGCTCGCAAGAACGGCAATTGAACTGGCAAGCGGCCTTGATAATGGAGAGTCGCCGATCCTTATCGTGGATATGGGCACCGGCTCCGGGAATATTGCCGTCTCTATTGCGGCGCATGTTGAAAATGCGCATATTCTGGCCTGCGACGTGTCTCCGGAAGCAATTGGGCTTGCCCGGTCCAATCTCGACCGCTACGATTTACAATCACGTATTTCCCTTTTTTGCGGCGATCTTTTCGATCCCTTGTCAAATGTCGGCTATCAGGGATCTGTTGACATGGTGGTGTGCAATCCTCCCTACATTCCCACCGTATCGCTTGCAAAACTCGCCCGGGAAATAATTGACCACGAACCGGTCGTCGCACTAGATGCCGGCGCGTACGGGATTGATATTTTCCGCAGGGTTATTTCGCAGTCCCCCGATTATCTGAAACCCGGCGGAGTGCTGGTTTTTGAAGTCGACCTGGGGCAGGACAAGTTTGTCACACGTTTGCTTGAAAAATCAGGTGCCTATAGCGATATCCGGCATTATGCGGATAGAGAAGGACAGACAAGAGTGTTAAGTGCATCCAATGGTTGATCGTAATTGGCTTTACCTTTTATTGCCGGCCGCTTTTTTTGTACTGTATTATGATGTAATCCGGCACATCGTTTATAAGTGGGGGACCCCTGAAGGTGCTCACGGGCCGCTGATCCTTGCCGTGAGCCTCTATCTGGTGTGGATGAAGCGGCAGGAAATCAGGCGCCTTGAGCCCAAGCCGGAATTGGTTTCAGGTGCGCTGTTGCTGGCGGCGGGATGCTTTGCCTTTTTTGCAGGGGAGATCGGAAGCACGATCCTGGTCCAGCTAATATCCATGGTGCCGGTTTTGCTTGGCGCCATATTGCTGCTTTTCGGTTTTGCGTTTTTCCGGGCGTTTTTATTGCCTGTGGGATACCTGGTATTTCTGACCGGATTTATCGAGCAACTTCTTGGAAGCATCGGCATTTACTTCCAAAAGGTCACTGCATGGATTTCCGCTCTGATCTTCAGGTTGCTTGGGTGGCCGGTCTTTTTGGACGACACGGTCATCCAGTTGCCGCATATATCGCTTGAAGTGGTGCGCGCTTGCAGCGGTATAAGTCATATCGTGGCGCTTCTGGCACTGGCAGTGCCGCTTGCATACATGACCCAGGCGACAATGGTTCGCAAGATCGTCTTAATACCCTCCTCGCTGGTTATCGGGATTTTTGCAAACGGTTTAAGAGTCGCACTGATAGGCGTATACGCATTTTATAACCAAGGGGCGGATCTGCATGGCCCATATGAAACATTATATGTATCGTTTATTTTCTTTTTCGGGTTGATCATGCTTATTTTTTTGAGCAGGATATTGAGCATGAAAGACCGGAAAATAGAATCTGTCGGTGCCGGTGGCATAAACGAGGATCATTCTGCTTTAAACCGGCCCGGTGGCATACCGGGTGTTTTAAGAAAACAGCGGTATTCGATGTTGATTGCAGCTGTCCTGTTTCTTGTCACGATCGGTTTTTCCCGGTTTTACATCTTATCACCAGTTGAACTGAAATACCCTTTGGAACAGTTTCCCATAAACATTGCCGGATTTGCGTCAACTAAAATCGAACAGATGGATGAACGCCTGCATCCCTTTGCTGCGGATGCCGAGTTGATGAGGCGTTATGAGGACATGGAAGGCAGGTGGGTAGACTTGTATATCGGCTATTTTGCAATGCAGGACAGGGAAAGAAAAATTATCGACTATCGTCGTGCATGGATGCACGAGGAATCGACAATAGTAAGGCTTAAACACGGCCAGGCCAATGTCGTGATCAACAAGACCCGGCTTCGGGATCAAAGGGCCCCAAGAGATGTGTATTTCTGGTATAAAATGGACGGAAGAATCATACGGGGTCAATATGCGGGCAAACTGATGACTTTCACGAACGGCCTTTTTCAAAGAAGAACCAATGCCGGCATGGTCATTATTTCCACGCAGACCGCGGAATCCGAGATAATGCCCCTGATTGCGGAACTGGTTGAAGCCGCCGAAAAATATTTGCAATGAAATATATGGTATCAAACGTCATGCCCATGATTTCAAAAAGAAAATTTCTCATATTCTCAGGTGCCTTTTTGGCGGCAATGGCAGCGGCGCTGCTTGTAGTGCCGAAAAGGCATATCAAGAACTTTCTCTTGCATGTGGAGCGTATTACAGCAAAAAAGCAGCCCCTGCATGAAACGCATGCTGAAATATTCGTGTCCAGAAATGGGACACCCCAGGAAAACGTCGCAAAAGTCGTCCAGATGATGGGCGGAATAGAGCGTTTCATCGGCGTAAACGACATTGTCATTTTAAAGCCGAACGCCCAGTGGTGGAACCAGGGACGAACCAACCTGGCGGCCATGAAAGGGTTTATTGACCTGGTTTTGGGCGTACCCGGTTTCCAGGGCGAGATTATCATCGGCGAGAACCATCACTTCATGGATGAGTCGCTGCCTGAAAATGAAAAAGACAATGTGCGCGGCTGGGTGCATATGAGTGAGATCAACGGGGATATCGATGGGGTCAACCACAACCTCAATTCCCTGATCGCGCTTTACCATGACCAGGGGGTGCAGAACGTGACCAAGAGTCACTGGCGCAACGGCGGCCCCCGGACAGATGTTTGGGGCAGCGGCCAGAACGGCGGGGTTGTCAGTTCCCCGGCAGAAGGGGACGGTTATATCTGGAGCGATATAGATTATGTTTTTGAAGGCCTGTGGGGTCTGAGAAAATGGCCCGTTAAAATGACCTATCCCGTTTTCACGTCATCTTACAGCGGCATAACAGTTGATTTCAAAGACGGGGCTTACCAGCGCGACGGCAAGGGGGAAGGCCGCTATATAAAGGACAAACCCGTTAAATTCATTAATTTCCCGGTATTGAACGATCACGGGAGGGATACGGGGACTACGGCCGCCATCAAAAACTATATGGGTATCACCGACCTTTCATGCGGATGGTGGGGTCTTGAGCCCGAAGGCTACGTCAATGTCCATGCATGTGGCTCGGATTATTACGAATATGCAAAAGCAGGCCCTTTGGGCTATTTCATGAAAACC
>SLGU01000339.1 GCA_007136525.1 Desulfobacteraceae bacterium
CGAGAATGCAGCGCCACCCGTTGAGCAGGAGGCCGATGAAACCGACCTGAAAGTTGAGGGGCAAGCGGAAGAATCTGATAAATAGCGGTTGATTCTTTATAAACGAATGCCGGCGGGAAAATCGAATCGCTGGCGCCCGGTCTGAAAACCGACGATTGAATTCCTGCCGGGCGTTCATCAATACAAGGGATGTGCAAGGGCATTGTGCCGTTTTGCCCATCCCTTGTGCGTTGTGGTCCGCCGGTATTTTTGTTTTCCGTTGAAACCGGAATGGCAGGGCTTATTCTTCAAACCGGCTTTTCTGATTTCCTGCTGAAAGTAAACACCAAACCCAGAGGCTGCCGATCATGTTCAAGCGAAGACACCCGTTTTTGTTTTTTATTCTCGTCTTTACGGCGATCGTTTCCATAACCTTGATTGCCATGAATATTGTTGTCGGGCTTGCGGACCGCAAAGATGTAAGAAAGGGTGAACGGGTCGGTATCGTCGAGATTAAGGGAATGATTCTCGACTCCAAAAAAACCGTGGCACAGATCAAGGCCTTCCGTGAAGACGACAACATCAAGGCCATTGTATTGAGGGTCGAGTCCCCCGGGGGAGGGGTCGGGCCATCCCAGGAGATCTACATGGAGGTCAGCCGGACGACCGGCGTGAAGCCGGTTGTTGCATCCATGGGTGCAATCGCCGCATCCGGCGGATATTACGTAGCGGCCGCGACCGATGGGATTGTGGCCAATCCCGGCACCATAACCGGCAGCATCGGGGTGATCATGGAGCTGACCAACTTCAGGGAGTTGTTTGAAAAAATCGGCATATATTCCGATGTCATAAAAAGCGGGGAATACAAGGATATCGCATCGCCGTTCAAGGCTGTATCGGAGGAGGAGGAAAGGCTGCTTCAACAGTTTGTCGATTCGGTGCACAGGCAGTTTGTTTCCGATGTCGCCGCAGGCCGGAAAATGCCAGAGGAAGCGGTGTTGAAACTGGCTGACGGAATGATTTTCAGCGGAGAACATGCAAAAAGTGCAGGCCTTGTGGACAGGCTTGGAAACCTGAATGACGCTGTTGATTGGGCCGCTGAAAAGGGGGGTATAAAAGGTGATATCATCATGGTATACCCGCCGGAAGAAAAATTTTCCCTTGTTCGAAAAATACTGGAAATCGGCGTGGGTGAAATCGAATTCATGGTCCGGCGCATGCATCCGGGATCGCTCAGGGGCGGTTATGTCTTCGATCCGTCAGCAGGAACGCGGGATTCCCGGTAAAGAGGAAGCGTCAGGCCATGGCGCGCGGCACCCCTGTCAATCATTCGAAAATACTGATGTCGCCGAGGCCTTTTCGAATGACCTCGGGCGTTTCGTCGAGCAGGGAGACGACGCTTGATGGCTCTCCCGGGACAGGCCCGCCGTCTATGACCATATCGATCGTGGTATTGAAATAATCGTGTATCAGGGACGGGTCGTTGGTATTGCCACCCCCCGGTGTGGTCGCTGATGTGGATATGATGGGGTTGCCCAGGGTTTTAACCAGTTCGATGCAGATATTGTGGTCAGGAACCCTTATGCCGGCGGTTTTCCGTTTGGTCAGCATTATTTTCGGGACCATTCGTGATCCCGGCAGAATAAATGTGTAAGGGCCCGGTAAAAGCCGTTTCATGGTTTTGTAGGCATAGTTGGACACCTTGGCATAATCGCTGATGTTGGTCAAATCAGAGCAGATAAAGGAAAAAGGTGTTTTTTGATCCCGGTTCTTGAGCCGGTATATTTTTTCAATGGCTTTCTTGTTCATGATGTCGCAGCCGATGCCATAGATTGTATCCGTAGGATATGCGATAATACCGCCGGCCTTTAGGATATCGACCGCTTTTTCGATAAGGCGCTGTTGCGGGTTTTCAGGATTGATTTTAATCAGCATGCATGGCATCCTTTGAGCGTATGAGGGTTCCGGAAGGCCGCAAGCCTATGGCCTGCCTCCGGAAAGTCTCTGGTTCCCTGTATTTTTCATCACAATATTATATTATCTTTCAGCTTTAAAACAAATGCAATTCTTTATGGTTTTATGGAAAAGCTATTCATGGCGCGTCAACGTTTTGGACCGGCTTTTGCGGCACGTTTTATATTTCTGCGGAGGAAGATTATGAAGATCGGCACAATTGAAGAAGCTTACTCGTTTGATGATGTGTTGCTGGTTCCGGGATATTCTGATGTATTGCCCAGTGAAGTGACCACAACGACCCTGCTGACCAGAAATATTGAGCTCAATATTCCCCTTGTCAGCGCCGCCATGGATACGGTAACCGAGGGAAGGACCGCGATAAGCATGGCCAGGGCCGGCGGCATGGGTTTTATCCATAGGAACATGAATATAGAAAGACAATGCCGCGAGGTCCGGCTGGTCAAAAAGTCCGAATCAGGAATGATCATCGACCCGGTGACCACACAGCCGGATGTTCCCATACGCGAGGTTCTGAAACTGATGCAGCACTTTCAGATATCCGGCGTGCCTGTGGTCGAGGGCAGCAAGCTGGCTGGCATCGTTACGAACCGGGATCTGCGTTTCGAGACAAAGCTGGATAAAAAGGTCAAGGAGGTCATGACCAGCAAAAACCTCGTCACGGTCAGGGAAGGGATCGGGCTGGAGGATTCAAAAAGGCTGCTGCACGAGCACCGGATTGAAAAGCTGCTGGTGGTCAACGCTGAGGGGCGCCTAACGGGGATGATCACCATCAAGGATATAGAAAAAATTAAAAAATATCCTTATTCCTGCAAGGACAGTCTTGGCCGGCTAAGGGTAGGCGCCGCGGTCGGGGTCGGGGACGACATGGTCGCCAGGGCCGAAGCCCTGGTCAACTGCGATGTTGATGTGCTGGTAATCGACACGTCCCACGGGCATTCCGCAAATGTTATCCGGGCTGTGGAAAAATTAAAGGGCCTGTTTCCGGAGATTGATTTGATCGCGGACAATATCGGTACGGCCGAGGGTGCCGAAGCCCTTGTGAAAGCCGGGGTGGATGCCATCAAAATCGGCATTGGACCCGGCTCTATCTGCACCACCCGGATTATCGCCGGTATCGGCGTTCCCCAATTGAGCGCGATTCTCAATTGTCGACCTGTTTCCGAAAAAAGCGGCATCCCGCTTATTGCCGACGGCGGGGTCAAGTATTCCGGGGATCTGACGAAAGCCATCGGCGCCGGGGCTCA
>SLGU01000027.1 GCA_007136525.1 Desulfobacteraceae bacterium
AATCGTGCCGTAGCGGGTGTACTGGGTTATTTTTTTCCTGCCCTCTTCGCCTTCCTTGGAAAGCCTTTCCAGGTGGGGAATGACAACTTTCAGCAGCTGCAGAATGATCGATGCGCTGATGTACGGCATGATCCCCAGGGCAAAAACGGAAAGCCGCTCCAGGGCCCCCCCGGAAAACATATCAAAGATCCCGAAGATCGTATCCTGGTGCATTGCAAAAAAAGCAGCCAGAGAATCTCCGTCAATGCCCGGCGTGGGTATATGCACACCGATCCTGTAAACGGACAGCAATGCCAGCGTGAACAGTATCCGCCGCTTGAGCTCTGGTATTTTTAATATATTCTGAACACCGGCGCCTGAAACTGCCATATCAGAAAACCTCTACCTTGCCACCGGCACCTTCGATTTTGCTCCGCGCCGATTCGCTCACGGCATTGAGCCTGATCTCAAGGGGAACCTGAATATCCCCCTGCCCCAACAATTTAACCGGTTTTCGGGTATTCTTCACGAGACCGGCTGAAACCAGGGCTTCGGCATCCACCGTTGCACCGCTTTCAAAGCGTTCGAGATCCCTAAGGTTGACAATACTGTACTCTTTTTTAAATATATTCGTAAAACCCCGTTTGGGCAGGCGCCGCTGCAACGGCATCTGGCCGCCCTCGTAGCCGGGACGGACGTTGCCCCCCGAGCGGCTTTTCATCCCCTTGCTCCCCCGACCGGCTGTTTTCCCATGTCCGGAGCCGACACCCCGTCCCACGCGCTTGCGGGAGGACCGGGAACCCTTTTCCGGGGCAAGATCATGCAATCTCATTGTGATTCCTCCACGCGAACAAGGTGGGAGACTTTATTGGCCATTCCCCGAATGGCCGGTGTATCTTCCAATTCAACTGTTTTATGCATCCTGGTAAGTCCCATGCCCTGCAACACCTTCCGTTGCTTTTCCGGACGGCCGACCATGCTTCTTACAAGGGTAATCTTCAATCGGGAAGCCATTATACCTGTTCCTTCGCTTGTATTTCCGCTTACGCGTTTTCTAAATGTGTCAAGGTAATGCCGCGTTTCGCCTCTACCTTGCTTCTGCTCTGAAGCCGCTCAAGGCCTCTTATGGTCGCCTTGACCACGTTATGAGGGTTGTTGGACCCCAGGCATTTCGTCAGGATATTTCGGACCCCCACGGCTTCCAGCACTGCGCGAACGGCACCCCCTGCGATAACCCCGGTGCCCTTGCCGGCCGGCTTCAAAAATACCGACCCCGCGCCATATTTGCCGATCGTCGCATAGGGTATGGTCCCATCCACAAGCGCAACCTCGACCATGGATTTCTTGGCTTTTTCGACGCCCTTCCGAATCGCCTCGGGCACTTCATGGGCTTTACCCAGTCCGTAGCCGACCTTCCCTTCCCCGTCACCGACAACCACAACGGCGCTGAAGGAAAACCGCCTGCCGCCTTTTACGACCTTTGCCACCCTGCTGATATGAACGACCTTGTCAATAAACAAGTTTTCGTCTGTTTCCCTCTTGCTGAACAAAAGATCGCCTCCTTGTTAGTTAAAAATCCAAACCGGTTTCACGCGCACCCTCGGAAAGGGCCTTCACGCGGCCATGATATTTATAGCCGCTCCGGTCAAAAACCACCGATGAAATCCCTTTGTCCAGCGCCCGCCTCGCCACCAGTTTTCCTATCTCGTCAGCAGCAGCAACCTTGCTTTCCGCCTTTTCTTTTCCCCTGATCTCCTTCTCCAGCGTCGAAGCGGATATAAGCGTTTGGCCGTTGGCATCATCGATGATCTGCGCATAGATATGCCTTGCGCTTCTGAAAACCGTCAGTCGGGGACGCTCCGGGGTTCCGGATACTTTCCTGCGTATCCGGTTCTTTCTTTTAAGCCGCATGGCTTTCTTTGTGTCCATGGCTCCCATGATTCAAGACCCTTGATTGATTAAACCTGATAAATAAATACCGAACCGTTATTTTCCGGTTTTGCCGGCTTTGCGTATAATATGCTCCTCGGCGTACTTGATGCCTTTTCCCTTGTAAGGCTCCGGCGGCCGAAACTTACGGATGGTTGCAGCCGCAAAGCCGAGCTTTTCCTTGTCGATGCCGCTCAGGCGTATCGTATTCCGTTCGACCAGTGCGGAGATTCCCTCGGGCAGGTCGAAACTGATGGGATGGGAGAATCCCAGGTGAAGGTCAATACTGTTCCCCTTGACCTCCGCACGGTACCCGATGCCATTGATTTCAAGCACCCTTTCAAATCCCTTGCTGACGCCGGTTAACATATTGGCGACCAATGCACGGGCCGTTCCCCATTGGGCCTTTGTCTTTTTGTCATTGCGACTGACGGACAACAGGATCTGGTCATCTTCTATATTGAGATCAACATCCGGATGAAGACTTCGGCTGAGCTGCCCTTTTGGGCCTTTAACCGTCAGCACCCTGTTGGCAAATGTAATTTCTGTTTTCTCCGGTTTTGGAATCGGTTTTTTCCCCACGCGAGACATTGTATCAACTCCTTGCTTGCTACCAGATATTACAAAGGATTTCGCCGCCGACATTTTCTTTCCTGGACTGAATGTCGGTCAGCAACCCCTTTGATGTGGACAAAACGGAAATGCCGAGCCCGTTCAAGACCGGTTTGATTTCCTTGCTGTTAACGTAGACGCGGCGACCTGGTTTGCTGGCCCTCTCGATCCCGTAAATGACATGGTTGTCATTCTTGTCATACTTCAGGTAAATCCGGAGAATGCCCTGCTTGTTGTCTTTGATGAACTTGTAGTTCTTTATGTACCCTTCAATTTTCATCACTGCCGCCAGTGACGCTTTCAGCCTGGAACCGGGTATGTCCACACTTTTATGCTTGGCGTTCCCCGCGTTGCGTATGCGGGTCAACATATCCGCCAGGGGGTCGGTAATCGTCATGATCTTGCTCCAATCATTATATCAATGAATATATCTATAAATTGGGTTTTCGGGGATCTGGTTTTACGGATCATGCCCTGCAGAATTGTTTCCGGGCACGACCTCCCAGCGGCCGGTTTACCAGCTTGACTTTTTTACACCGGGAAGCAACCCTTCGGATGCCATATTCCGAAAACATATCCGGCATATGCCGAACTGTCGCAAATAACCCCTTGGCCGACCGCATATGGGGCAACGGTTGTATCGCCTGACATTGAACTTGGGTTTCTTTTCGGCTTTGA
>SLGU01000349.1 GCA_007136525.1 Desulfobacteraceae bacterium
AGATTCTGGCCTTACCCATTCTCTGCATGCGCTTTCGAGATGATTTTTTGCCGGAAAGGTGGTTGTAATAATCTGAAGGCATCATCCATTTGCAGGCTTTTAAAAGGGCATGTGCCGGCCTTTTTTTGACAAAACGCAATTCTGCCCGGCTTGAGAAACTACATTCCGGATTCATGGAATCCTATCCCAAAAATGACTGGCTTATGCCAGCCATATCAGCACCCGGCAAAGCGCCCGACAACGATTTAAAATTCTTAGATAATATTTTTTGTTTATAGTAAAACAGTTAGTTATATCTATCTATTCTTGTTAATGCTTTCCCGGCAGAAGCTTACTGTTTTTATGGCATGCTATTTGCTTTCTTCTTAGTTTCATACGGCTCGTTGATCCAAATACATTATGAACGATACAAATTAAACAGCTCTGTCTGGCAGCTGAAATGAGTTGATCAGTTGGACTTTGCCTGCCTTTCGGAATCTGTTTTAGGGTTTTGTTTTTCAAAATTGGAGTGCGCAGGTATGAAAAATAGGCTGTTTATTCTGCTAACTACTTTGTTCATGACTGTTTGTGCCTATGGCGTGGCAGCAGCTACCCTTTTTACTTTTGAGGCGGGAACATCCAGTGTCGATACAAGCGGCACCCATGATGGCTTGGTCATGTATGACCACGTGAATACGGATCTGGGAAATGAAAGGTTTTCTCTGAACCCGTCAGAGTCGAACAGTTTTTTATTCGCAGCGCTTGGAACGGAGGAAACATGGATAAACAAAGATGATCTAAATCCCGGAAGCATCAAGGTGAGCGACGTGAGCCACAGCATTGGGTTCTGGCAGGGCTCTGCCGGATCGGCGTATATCTATGCAACCAACACGCTGCATGCATCACCCGTTCCGGAACCGGCTACCATGTTCCTTCTGGGTGTGGGCCTGATCACAATGGCCGGTTTTGCAAGGCGTCGGAGGTCAGGAAAAAAATAGAGATTTCAAACTGTTGATAAAAAAAAATCGTTCGGCAGGCTTGCAGGACGATTTTTTTTGTTCTATACGTATCGAATGATATCAGGATTTATTCCATAATTTCAACCATCCGGTGCCGCATGTCACCGCATGTCACCGGAGGTCTCCGGCATGCCAATCCGGGTTGGAAAGTGCGGCGTTGACGTGGATGCACAGGAAAAATGCAGAATTACTTGACCATAGACGTTGAAGACTACTTCCAGGTAGACGCTTTTTCCGATATTGTTTCCAGCAAGGATTGGGGTGCCTTGGAGCAGCGGGCTCCCAACAGCATGGCGGTCATCCTTCAGATGCTGAAAAAACATCGCGTTCATGCCACTTTTTTCGTTGTAGGCTGGCTTGCCGAAAAGCACCCGGAGATTGTTTCCGCCATTGTGGAACACGGGCACGAAATCGGTTGTCACAGCTATTGGCATCGAAAAGTTTATGAGTTGACGCCCGAAACCTTCCGGGAAGACACGCTGAGAGCGAAGGCGGTTCTTGAAACGCTTTCCAACAAAAAGGTTACGGCTTACCGTGCCCCCAGCTATTCCATCACACGGGAATCCCTCTGGGCGCTCGGCATTTTGAAGGAAGCCGGTTTCACAACGGATTCAAGTATTTTTCCGATTACCCATGACACCTACGGAATCCCGGATGCGCCCCGGTTTCGATACGAGGTGCATGGTCTTGGCATCGTTGAATTCCCGATCTCGACGGCCCTTTTTTTCGGCAGGCGCATCCCGGTCTCGGGCGGGGGGTATTTCCGGCTTTTTCCCTACTGGTTTACAAAAAAGGCACTGAAAAGAATCAATAACAGGGAGCGGCAGCCGTTTGTCTTCTATATTCACCCGTGGGAGATTGATTCGGATCAGCCGCGGTTTAAAGGCGCCCGTCTGCTGTCCCGGTTCAGGCACTACAACAACCTTCACAAGACGCGGGCGCGCTTTGAGCGCCTGTTAAACGATTTTGATTTTGTTCCCCTGCCGGTAAACAGCAGGGGGTAGATATAATAATAACGCATTTGCAGCAGAACACCCTCGCAGGGGGCTCAGCAGCAAGACCGGCTGCCCCTGAAAGGGACGGAGTGCGCCCTTTCGCTGTTCGTGTGCATGGACTCTGACTTTACTTCACCTATCCGGCGCTTTGTGAGCGCAAGAAACCTTTGAGAAAGAAACAAACGGATTGACATGTGCGGCATTGCAGGAATATTGAACGTTTCGTCGCCGGAGGCTGTTGCCGACGGGCAGGTGCTTCGGATGATATCGATGATGCAACATCGGGGGCCGGACGAGAGCGGCGTCTATATCGATCCCGACATCCACCTGGGGCATTGCAGGCTGGCTGTCCTGGGGATCGAAACCGGCACCCAGCCGATTTCAAACGAGGATGAAAGCCTGTGGATCGTTTATAACGGGGAGGTTTTTAACTATATCGAGCTAAAAGCGGCGCTCATCAAAAAGGGGCATCGGTTCACCACGGAAACAGACACCGAGGTGATCCTCCACCTGTATGAGGACCTGGGCCCGGAATGCCTGTCGCTGCTGAATGGCCAGTTTGCCATCGCGATCTGGGATGCCCGCAGAAAAGAGCTCTTTCTGGCCCGTGACCGCGTCGGCATCTGCCCGCTGTATTACACTTCCGTGAATGGCCGCTTCCTGTTTGCATCGGAAATAAAGGCATTGTTTGTGGACCCGGCGGTTCCCCGGGCCATGGATCCCGTTTCTTTGTCGCAAATTTTTACCTGCTGGACCACCATCGGGGCGCGGACGGCCTTTGAAAATGTTTTTGAGCTGCGTCCCGGGCATTACATGGTCATTGATAACAACAATCACGCAGATGTTCAGAAACCTTACTGGCACCTGCCGTTTTTCTCGCCGGAGGGTTCATGGCCAAAAACACTGGAAGAGGCAGCCGAAGAGGTCGGCCGTCTGCTCGAGGACGCCGTACGGCTGCGTCTGCGGGCCGATGTGCCGGTAGGCGCCTATCTTTCAGGCGGTTTGGATTCATCCATTATCACGTCCATTGTTGCCGGGAAATTTAATAACCGGCTGACCACTTTTTCCATGGGCTTTGCGGAAAAGGCCTTTGACGAGAGCCCATACCAGTCTGACATGGTTGACTGGCTGGGCACGGACCATCGTCAGGTTAACATCGCCAGTTACCAGGTGAAAGACGCTTTCAGCAAGGTGCTGTGGCACTG